>JAOUKH010000054.1 GCA_029882685.1 Cyclobacteriaceae bacterium | reverse complement strand
ATGTAGTATTTTACATGGTTTTTTGGTTTAGATATTGTGATTAAAAAGTTTAAAACTTTCTTACTGACCCTCCACTACTACTATCAGTGTTAGATTTTGAAGGGTTTCCCTTATATCGAATGCTTGCACCACTTGAAGCTTCAGCCATGATTTCCTCTGTGGCATTAACTTTTATACTAGCCCCGCTACTTGCATCAGCTCTTACTTTTTTAGATAAAACATCATATGCATCAACTTCTGCGGCACTACTTGCACCTGCTTCCAAATAATTAGCTTTTCCTTCCAACTCTATATCTGCAGCACTTGATGCAGATATAGATAATTCATTTACATCAATATCTAAATCCATGCTTCCAGCACTTGAAGCAGATAAATCTAGTGTTTCTGATTTTATAACTGATTCAGAATATACATCAGCTGCTGAACTAACTGATATTCCTTCTAATGATTTATAGGTTACATATACTTTAACATGTACATTCCTGAAATTACCTCTATCCAAATGAATAAGTAATCTGCCTCCAGAGACTTCTGTTATTACATCATCTAAGTCTATTCCTTCCACCTCTACTCGAATTTTTTCAGTATTTCCCTCTTTTAAAAAACAATTAATAGCTTGAGAAACTTTCACTTCGTCAAAATTTCCCACATTTCTTTCTTCTGATTTTTGAGCAATAACTGCATTGTTAGCTAAGGTCAAATACAATATTGCTAATCCTATAGTCTTAAAAATATTCATCTTTATATTTTTTAAAGTGTTCGAATAAAAGACAAATCACTTTAGTTAAAGTTGCATCTATATCGAAAAATAGAGAAAAATTAGTTCATACACATACTATATATCAATAGTTTGTGTATTTTTTGTACCTTAAAAACATAGTTAAAAGAACATTTCTTTAATAATGAAGGCTGTAATTTAGATTTATTTGTAAGAAGTTATTATCTTGTATCAATCAAAAACAATTACTTCAATAACATACTAGAATTAAAAAGATGGTAAAAGAACAGTTGAAAATACTCGTAAAATTGGCTGCTAGCGACAATGAGGTTGCTGATAAAGAGGCTCGACTTATCCACATGATTGCCCATGTAAATGGCATTTCAAAAGAAGAAGTGGACTCTATGTTAAAAGACCCTTCTACTTCAATTGGTGATTTGTCAACACTTACAGATGATCAAAAATTTGAATATTTATACAATGTGGTACAACTTATGAAAGTTGACGGTCAAGTTTTTAAAAGTGAAATTGTTTTTTGTGAAGAAATTGCAGAAAAACTAGGGTATAAAAAAGGAGTAGTTGGAGAACTTTCTTCTCGAATATTTAGTGATCCTTCAATCACCGCAGATCGGGAAATGTTAAAGAAGAAGGCTCAAAAATACATGAAATAAAGATAGAAAATTATAGTTTAGCCATGATTTAATAATCATGGCTTTTTTATTTATATTTTATCTCAACTAGCCTTGCCACTTTACCATCTGATCCTGCTGCCCAAATTGAATTTTTATTTTTACCTATACTCAAGGTATGAAACCCTATCCCTCCCCCAATAGGATTCCATGATTTTCCATCACTAAATGAATAATTTGCTCCCGAGGGTCCAACAGCTACATACATACCATCAATATGTCGCACGCATGAACGAAATTCCATATGTTCATCAATTAAATTCCATTTTTTTCCACGGTCATTTGTATATATTACATTATCCTTCCCCTCATTTTCTTTAGTATAATCTCCTCCTATAGCTATACCATTAAGGTGATTTCGAAATGCAATAGAAAATACACCTGTAGAAGTAGCTCCTTGAATCATAGGAGTAATTTGTGCTTCCCAAGTATTACCCATGTCTTTAGTATAAAAAATTCTTGCAACTCTTCCTCCTGTACCAATCCATGCCGATGAATCTCCAAAAGTAGTAATATGTGTACCACTGGCTGCAAATCCATACTCCTGATATTCTATTTCAGGTATACTATAATCATCTACTTTTACCCATGACTCACCTCCATCTACAGTTACAGCTATATACATATGTCCATTAACAGGATCTCCAGCTAACACACCATTTTTTTCATCCCAAAAATCCATGCCATTAAAAAATCCATCTTTATAGGTGTTGCCATGAACAACTTGCCAGCTTTGTCCACCGTCATCAGTCTTGAAAATTTTTGACTTTTGTCCAGCACCTGCACTCATTATCAAAGCTTTATCCTCATCAAATGCATGAACATCTCGAAAATCCAGCATTTCTCCACCAGGAACAGTAAGTATTTCCCAGGTTACTCCACCATTTATAGTTCTAGCCACAAGACCTCCTGAACCTCCTAACCATACAACATCTTGATTAACAGCAAAAAGGCCTCTAATTGATGCTTTAGAATTTATATCATGCCTTTCCCACTTGTAATTGTACTGTGCTATTGTATTAACATAACAAAGTAAAATGACAAAAAACACTTGTATAAAATTCATATGACTAAATTTTAACTCCAACTAAAAGCATGTCGTCTATTTGTTCGGTACCAGACATCCATTTTTTTATTTCTATATCAATCTGATCATGTTGACTTTCTGCAGATTCATTTCCAATTTTATTCAGTAATGATTTAAGTCTCTTGCCTAGAAATTTTTTATTTTTTTCACCTCCAAATTGATCAACAATACCATCTGTAAACATATAAATATAATCACCTTTCATAAGATTAAGCTCCTTTTCATCATAGTTTATGTCTGTTTGGTAGTATGATGCACCTACAGAAAAGCAATTGCCTTTGAAGGAGTTTAACAATCTATTTCTGGCATGGTATAAAGGTCTTTTTGCTCCTGAATAAGTCATTTTTAATGAAGAAAGGGATATATTACATATTATAGCATCTAATCCACTATTATACAATGTGTTTTCATCATATTTATTCCATGTGTTAATAATAGAAACATGTAACTCTTTCAGTATTTCAGAAGGTGAGGAAATTCCTCTTTCGTTAACTACGCTATTAAGTATTGAGTTAGCCATCACGGTCATAAAAGCACCTGGCACTCCATGTCCTTCACAATCAACTACTGCTAGTATTATACCATCTTTAGTTTTGGACAGCCAATAAAAATCACCTGTTACTACATCGCTAGGTTTATAGAACACAAACGACTCTTTAAAAACTTTCTTTAATTCCTCTTCAGGAGGAAACATAGCTTCTTGAATACCTCGTGCATAGGCAATGCTAGCTAATATTTTTTTATTTTTTATAGCTATATCATTGCGTTGTTGACTAACAATTTTCAAGATATTCACTTTGTAATTATGTTTCTGATAATAAATCACCGCAATCACCATTACTAAAAAAACAATGCCTATCAAAAAATATAATATATATTTCCCTTGTTGCAACTCTAAATTATCAATCTCACCTTGCTGTTTTAAAAGGTTAATTTCAAGTTCTTTTTGTTGAATTTCAGCTGAATTTAATTGTTTTCTTGTATCCGATGTAAATAATGAGTCTTTTAAAGTAGTATACTTATTCAGAAAAACATAAGCCTCATTATACCTACCTAAATTTTTTAATGAAGTTGCTAACCCTTCATAGCTAGTTAAAAGATTTGTTCCCATTTGTAACTTTTTGGCCAATGGATACGCATTATTATAACTTTCGTAAGCACTTTGATATTCTTTCATCTCCATATACAAATTTCCTTTGTTGTTATAATTTTCACAAAGAATATTGTTTTGACCCTTCATAGTCCTAGTGATAGATTCTACCTCATCAAAATATAATTTTGCTGAATCATATTTTTTTAATTTCTGATATATAAGTCCCATTCCTGACCTACTGTATAATAGACCAATGCTGTCTTTTAATTGATTATCTATTTTATAACTTAATGAAATGTATTTATAAGCAGAGTCTAAATCATTTAGGTTTAAATATGCTAATCCTAAATTTCCGAAATTACCTGATAATTTCGTGCTATCATCATTATTCTCAATACGGGTATTTATAGACTTCCTATAGTAAGCCAATGCTTTTTCATACTGTTGCATCTCATCATAAATAATAGCCATATTATTGAGCATTCGAGCCATTTTACTAATGTCTTTTTGGGGATCAAGAAGGTCTATAGATGAGGAAAAGTGTTGTATTGCATTATTAAAAAAACCTAAGTTATAGTTAGAAATTCCTAGTTGATTATGAGCGGAAATTTGTTCAGATTTATTGACTTTTTTAGCTAGAAGCAAGTACTCATGTCCATATACAACCGCCTGAGTTGGATAATCATACATTAACTCATTTAACAATGTATAATATGTGCCGCATTTAATACTATCATTTTCTCTTGCTTCAAGTGCCTTCACTAAACTATCAATTTTGATGGTTTGTGCATTACTTATCGAAACCAATAAAATAAAAATGAGTAATATGATAGGTTTATTGAATGTAATCAAATTCTATATTTATGAAGTTTATATGATAAATATAATTCTTATACACTTATTTGTGTACTCGTTGGATAAAAAATATTTATCTATGTATTTTTGAAATGTGAAAAGAAGAAATATAAAACACTATATAGCAATTCAAATTATCATTGTATTGATAACATCAATTTGCTTTTCATGCAACCAACGCAAGTTTCATACAACAAAACAGATTAAGCCAAAAACTCATAAGAGGTATTACAATCCCAAAAAGGACAAACACAAAAAACGCACTAAAATAGTTCGTGTAAAAAGCTAAAATTTACACTTGACATAATCAACCTTGTATTACCGTTCAATAGCAAAAAAACCTGTATAAGACATTACATATGTAACCGTCTCATACAGGTTAAGGTTTATCCCTATTCTCAATAAAAAATTGAGATTATGACTGCTTAATTTATTTTAATAATACCTATACTCTAGTCCCAAATCGTGGGCTTGGGTACATTGGCTTTACTTCATTGGTTACTTCCACACAACCATCATATCCGCCAGGGATAGGTAAATAATTATAACCATTTTTTGCTACTACTTCTGATGATTTATATCCCCAAATAGACAATTGCTTGATCATTATGTAGGATGGTTTTGTTTCAGTAGTATTTCCATCATTGTCAGTAACAATAATTATAGGGTTATCTTTTACTTCCTTCTCTAACGTTAGTAAATAATCTTCCTTTTCTTCAGAGGTCATTCCCATAAAGTCATTTTTTTTATAGACTTCTAAACCATCCAAGAGTACTTTCTGCTCTACAGATGAATAAAAACGAGAAACTATATTATTAATAGGTATACCAACTTTTGCCTCTTTGGCTCCAGGAGACTTCGCAGTTTTAGGGAGTATCGTCTCTGCAATTTCCTCTATCAAAGCCATTTGGTCATTACTTAAAATACCAACTTGCTCCTCGGGATTGGTGCAACCACTAAGAAACATTTCAGCTCCTACTACAGTTCCTCCAACAATAAGCCCAATCGATTTTAATACTTCACGTCTATCCATGGTATTTGTATTATAAATTTCCTTTTTTTAGTTCATCAATGGCATAATTTGCTGCTCTAGCTGTAATTGCCATATACGTTAATGAAGGGTTTTGACAAGCAGAAGATGTCATACAAGCTCCATCAGTTACAAACACATTTTTAACATTATGTATTTGATTGTATTTGTTCAACATGGAAGTTTTTACATCCTTACCCATTCTGGCAGTACCCATTTCGTGTATACCTAAACCAGGATTCCAATTTGGTTTAATATTAGCTTTAACATCCGTACATCCAGCCGCTTCTAGCATTTCTACACCCGTTTTCATACCATCTTCAAACATAGCATTTTCATTCTCTCTCATTTCACAATCTATTTCGAAAATTGGCATACCCCATTCATCCTTTTCCGTTTCACTCAAGGTCATTCTGTTATCATGATGGGGAAGACACTCTCCCATATACCCTAGGTAGGCTCTCCAACCACCTAGTTCCATCATTTTATCTTTAAATTCACCACCTAGCTTTTTATCTGTATCTCCTAGATTACCTGCACCTCTTCCAGCTCCTGCAGAGAAAGAATATCCTCTAACAAATTTCTCTTGCTTATCATTTTTAAAATTTCTGAACCGTGGGACATAACAGCTTGTAGGTCGATGCCCACTAAAATACTTATCTTCAAATCCTTCAATTTTACCACTTACGCTTCCCCTGTAATCGTGATCATAAGATACCTACCCAGAACATCGTGTTCATTCCCTAATCCTTTTGGAAATCTTTCAGATTTAGAATTCAATAATATTCCTGTAGTATTTAGTGTACCCGCATTAAGGAAAATTACTTTACTGTAATATTCTGTCATTTCCTTAGTATTGGCATCAATTACCTTCACCCCTATTGCCTTCTCCTTCGCATCGTCATAGATTACAGAATGCACTACCGAGTGAGGTCTGAGTGTCATATTCCCTGTTTTTTTCGCAGCAGGAAGTGTCGATGAATTGGCACTAAAGTAGCCACCAAATGGACAACCTCTTTCACACCTGCTTCGATACATACAAGGTCCTCTCTCGTTATGTCTCTGACTAATATTGGCGGTACGTGCAGATATGTAGTTGGTAAATGGAAATTTTGCTTCTATTTTTTCCTTTAAAGAAGTCTCCACGCAATTCATGTCCATAGCTGGAAGAAATTCTCCATCAGGAATTTGTTCCAAGCCATCTTTATTTCCACTAATTCCTGCAAATTTTTCCACATAACTATACCACGGTGCAAGATCAGCATATCTAATTGGCCAGTCTACACCATGACCATCCTTGGCATTTGCCGTAAAATCCAAGTCACTCCAACGTTGCACCTGTCTAGCCCACATTAATGATTTTCCTCCAACCTGATACCCCTTGATCCAATCGAAAGGTTTAACCTGAACATAAGGATGTTCATTATCTTTCACGAAGTGATGTTCCGTTGCTCTTCCAAATGCATAACACTTACTTAGTATCGGGTTTTCATCTATTACTTTAGGATCAATAACCATGTTTTGATCATCATTCCATGGTTCCATCGTTGCCGTAGGATAATCGCCATGTTCAATATTCCTTCCTCGTTCTAATACTAATGTATTAAACCCTTTCTCTGTAAATTCCTTTGCAGCCCATCCTCCACTCATGCCAGAGCCAACTACTATCACATCGAACTGATTTTCTTTATTTGAATTGATATTATTCATTATTGAATCTATTTAAATAATTCTTTTCTTTAATTTTCTATAATGGATTTAATTCAGTGAATTAATCCAAACAGCAATGTCTTGTAATTCATTTTCAGGTACATGTGGCATTGCCATCATAGGAACGGAATAATCTGGCCAGTTTTCTGGTTCAGGTTTGTAAACCAATTCTACAATTCGTTCTGTACTATAGTTTTTAGCTGCAATATCTTTAAATGAAGGTCCTATCAATTTTTGTTCAGTTTTGTGACATGCTGTGCAAGTATTCTTAGAAAGTAATTTCTCAATATCTCCATCACTTATTAGTGGGGTTGATTCATTATTGGTATTAGCATTACTACCACTACATGAGATAAATAAAACAAATGAAAAAAGGTAGAGCAAGTTGCGAAATGAAGATGTAAATTGAATAGGTGAGTAGTTATTCATTGTTGTTACTGTATAAATTTAATCAATAAGTATTTGGACTGAAAGAATTTCACACTAAATAAGCTTCCAATTTAGTTAAATACTGAATATTAATTGTTTAAAATATTTCAATGAACAAAATTATACAATTATCTAATAAAGGATTGCTTATGATTATTCTTTAATTGACAACGCATAAACGGAGTTTAATCCAGTTATCTTCATGTAGAGTATCAAACAGATACAAAATATACTTATCTATTTTTATTCAATGCATCTTTAGGCTCTGGCACATAATGCCCTATACCGCCTGCCCTTTCATCGTTAAAAGTTTCAGGAGCGGTACCTTTTATAGTCTTATCACTCCAAGTAACAACTTCTTTACCATCATCTTTTCTTTCCATGGTAATACATCCTTCCACTGGGCATACCAATGAACATAAATTACAGCCTACACAATTTTCTTCTATTACATAAGGAACTCTGGAAACATCTTTCTGCAACCCAATAGCTTGATGTGCTCCATCTTCACATGCTGTATAACATAACTGACACTCAATGCACTTATCAGCATTAATATTAGCCGTTACTTTATGATTTAAGTTAAGGTTTTCCCATGTTTTTATATTGGGTAATGCTTTTCCTACCATATCATTAATAGTATTAAAGCCCTTATTATCCATATAACGTTCCAATCCTGAAGTCATTTCTCTGATAATACCAAACCCATAATGCATTACTGCTGTGCAAACTTGAACAGAACTAGCACCTAAAAGAATGTGTTCTACAGCATCTTTCCAATTTTCAATGCCTCCGATTCCTGAAATTGGGATATTAATACCAGAATGCTGCGCACAATTTTTCAACATATTTAGAGCAATTGGTTTTACAGCAGGACCACAATAACCACCATTAGTACTTTCACCTCCTACATTAGGATAGCTTACAAAATTATCAATGTCAACACCCACAAGACTCTGAATAGTGTTTATTAAAGAAATAGCATCTCCGCCACCTTCAACAGCCGCTAATCCAGGCTCAGTAATATCAGTAATATTAGGTGTTAACTTCACAATCACAGGAGTTTTGGCCACTTCCTTTACCCATGATACTATCGTTTTAAGTACCTCAGGCTCTTGACCAACTGCAGACCCCATTCCTCGCTCACACATCCCATGTGGGCAGCCGAAATTTAGTTCCAGTCCATCAGCACCAGCATTTTCTACATCACGCACTATTTGATGCCATTCCTCTCTTGATTCCACCATCAAAGAAGCAATAACAGCATGATCTGGGAAATACTTTTTCACTTCCTCAATTTCCTTAAGATTATCTTTTAAAGGTCGATCGGTGATAAGCTCAATATTGTTGAATCCCATCATTCGAGTATCTCGGTAATTCAAGCCTCCATACCTGCTCGATACATTAATTACAGGAACACCTAAGGTTTTCCAAACAGCTCCTCCCCACCCTTGGTCAAAAGCTTTCATCACCTGATAACCTGAATTAGTTGGAGGTGCAGAGGCTAACCAAAATGGATTTGGAGCCTTTATTCCTGCAAAATTTATTGATAAATCGTCCATACCGTTGTTTTATGTTTAATATCTTTAGTTAGGTACATAAAGTTAGAAACTGGAGGACAGAAGTCCGAAGTTTAGTAATTTTCTTTAGTTAATTTTCTTTTTAAACGCTACCATCATGTTCATTAAATCGAATGAATCCTGATAGTATTTATCAAATTCTTGTCCTGAAATATAACCTCTCCTTTTGGCTTTATGCAAGCAAGTAACTACTTCTGCAAGTGAACGAATTGAGTATCCCATAAATCTTTTAAACTCTGGATTCGTTTGTCCTATAGAGCCTTCTGAAATATTAAGTGCAATTGAATCGACAGCTCTACGAGTTTGAGAAGAAAGATTGTAAATTTCTGTTTTTGGAAACTTATTCGATAAATGATTTAATTCTTCTCCTAAATCCATAGCCTTCTGCCAAATTATTAGATTTTAAAATTTAAATGAGATTTTGCTTGTGTTGTTAGAGGTGACTTCTAGCCCCTGTCTTCCGTCTTCCATCATGTCAAGCCTTTACCTTTAATAAATACTTCTTAATCCCTTGGGCTGCCATTTTTGCCTCAGCAACTGCATTTACAACTTCTACTCCACCATTCATTGCATCACCAGCAGCAAAGTATTTTTCATTTGTGGTTTGAAATCTATCATTAACTTTAATTCTATTTTTTTTGTCCAATTCTAAATTATTAATCAGACTAAAAAAATTCACCATTTTTGATTGACCAGTAGCCATAATCACCATATCACATTCTTCGGTAAATTCAGATTCTGGTACTTTTTTACTTTTATTAGTAGTGTTAGCAAACCGAACTCCTTTCAGTATTCCACCTTCTTCCAAAATCTCCAATGGTACAGCATTGAATACCCCTTTCACACCTACTCCTTTCGCTAAGTCATATTCAAATTCATAAGCACTCATTTTAGTTTTATCACCACGATAAAACAGTTTAACTGAATCAGAACCCATACGAGCGCATTCCGATGCTACATCCATAGCGGTATTTCCTCCTCCTAGCACGATCACCTTCTTACCAATCGTCACCTCCTCATGTTGGAGCTTGAGTTTTTCTATAAACTCAACTGCTCCAAACACATTTTCTAAGTTCTCACCATTTAATCCTATTCTATTCGTTTTACCTAATCCAACACCAAGAAATATAGCATCATAATTATTTTCAAGAGCTTTTATTTTGTCTCTAGAGTCAATAATGTTATTGTAAATCACTTTATATCCAAATTGTTTTTCTAAGTAGCTCATTTCATGCATAACAACCTCATTAGTAATTTTATAAGGTGCAACACCATGCATTACCAACCCAGATGATTGTGACTTTGCTTCATAAATATCCACTTCAAAACCTTCTCTACTTAGCTCACATGCACAAGATACTCCTGCTGGCCCTGCACCTATTATAGCTACTTTTTTGCCATTAGGATTTCCTAGTTCAAATAGTTTTTTATTACCCATAATAGCATTAGAGGATGCAAAACTCTGCAATCTCCCTATTTCGATAGGCTTCACATTTTGATTATTGAACACACAAGCTCCTTCACATAATACCTCTGTAGGACATACTTTACCACATGTATTTCCTAAATAATTAGACTCATAAATAGTTTTAGCAGCACCCTCAGTATTTTTTGTGTTTATTTGCCTAATGAATAATGGTATATCTATTTCTGTAGGGCATGCATTTACACATGGTGCATCATAACAAAATAGACACCTTGAGCTTTCATAAAAGGCCTCCGTATCATTCATTGGAGGCTTAATTTGGGCAAAATTAAGCGCAAACTCTTCCTTAGATTTTGGTCGTACAAATTCACTCATACAGTTAAATATAATCTTAATAAATAGATTGAATTACAATTCCGTCAGCTTATCGTATGTTTCAGGTCTGCGATCTCTAAAAAACTGCCATGTCGATCGTACTTCTTCAATCAAATCTAAGTCAAAATCAGCAATTAATAGTTCGTCATTATCTTCAGATGCTTCTTTGATGATTTGTCCACGTGGATCTACAAAATAAGAAGTGCCATAAAATTTACCTAGATTCCAAGGTTTTTCAGTCCCTACTCTATTGATACAACCCATAAAATAACCATTAGCAGCAGCATGAGCAGGTTGCTCCAACTTCCATAAGTATTGTGAAAGTCCAGCAACTGTTGCTGATGGATTATACACTATTTCTGCTCCATTTAACCCTAATACTCTTGCACCATCAGGAAAATGACGGTCGTAACAGATATAAACTCCTACTTTAGCATATTTGGTCTGAAATACTGGATAGCCAAGGTTACCTGGCTTAAAGAAGAACTTTTCCCAAAACCCAGATGTATGAGGAATATGACTCTTACGGTATTTTCCAAGATAAGTACCATCTGCATCTATTACCGCTGCTGTGTTATATAAAACTCCTGCTTGTTCTCTTTCATAAATAGGAACTACAATAACCATATTATACTTTTTAGCATATTTTTGCATTTCTTCTGTAATTGGCCCTGGTACAGATTGAGCTGAAGCATACCACTTGTTATCCTGACCCGGACAAAAATATGGGGTGTTAAATATCTCTTGTAAACATAGAATTTGAACTCCCTGTTTACCAGCTTCTTCAATATATGGGATATGCTTATCGTACATTGCATCACATATTTCTTGTATTGTGCCTTCCCCTTCTGATATTGGAAGGCTCATTTGTATCAATCCTGATTTTACTATTCTTGGCATGTTGTTTTTGTTTAATTGTATTGTAATACTAAATATCTCGAATTACTTATGATAATAAAAATTCATGACCCTTATATATCTACTCAATCAATGTTATCTATTTTTAACAATTTCCATGAAATCTGATGACACTAGTTGTATTATTCCAATAAATGAAAATTATTTTAGATCAGCCCAAACAGTGTTATCTGTGTTCTGTTTTTATTTTAAATTACAAGCGAACTTTTCCCTCTCGAAATAAACTTCCCATCTCCAGGTTTTAATTTACATGTGCCATTTTCTATAGCTATCTGGCCTCTCAAAAGTACTGTTTCTGTTTTTCCTGTAACCTCCCATCCTTCATATGCTGAATAATCACAATTCATGTGATGCGTTTTCGAAGAAATCGTGTGCGTTTTATTAGGGTCAAATATTACTATGTCAGCATCTGTGCCAACTGCAATGGTCCCTTTCTTTGGGTACATCCCAAAAATTTTTGCAGCATTAGTAGAACATACTTCTACAAATTTATTAATACTGATTTTACCCTTCCGTACTCCTTCTGAGTACATAAATTCAATTCTATGTTCAATTGCTGGATGACCATTAGGTATTTTAGAAAAATCATCTTTGCCCATTTGTTTTTGCTCCCATGTAAAAGGGCAATGATCTGTACCTACTACCTGTACTAACCCTTGATTAATACCAGCCCATAATGCTTCCTGATCTTTCTTTTCTCTTAAAGGAGGGCTCATTACCCATTTTGCCCCATCTTCTTGTTCATATTTAGAAGCATCAATCATCAAATATTGCGAACAGGTTTCCACAAATACTTTTTGATTCCGTTGTGTTTTTTTACGCACTTGATTCAATGCTCCTTCACAAGTCATGTGAACGATGTATCCAGGACAACCTGTATAATTTAGCATATCACAGAAACGACCAGAAGCTTCTGCTTCGGTAACCTCTGGCTGTGATAAGTAGTGGTATAGTGGTTTTGTATTTCCTTTAGCAAGATTTTTTGAGATAAGAGAATCTATCATATCACCATTGGTAGCGTGTACAGTTACCAAGCCACCATGCTTTTTTACTACTTTCATCAATTGCACCATCTGCCCATCATCAATCATTAATGCTCCTTTATAAGCCATAAAGGTTTTAAAAGAAGTAATTCCCTCTTCCTCGATCATCTGAACTACTTCCTTAGCAACATCATCATTAAAATCAGTCACAGCCATATGGTAAGAAAAATCACCAACTGCTTTGTGCAAAGACTTCTCTTGCCAAGTTTTTAATGCATTATGAAGAGTATCGCCTTGGGTTTGAAGTATAAATTCTATCACTGAAGTAGTACCACCATGTAAAGCAGCTCGTGTACCTGTTTCATAATCATCAGAGGAATAGGTACCCATAAAAGGCATGTCCAAGTGTACATGAGGGTCAATTCCTCCAGGTAAAACTAATTTATCTGTGGCATCAATTACTTTATCCGCTGACATGGTGAGATTTTCACCAATTACTGATATGGTATCATTTTCAATAAAAATATCAGCATGATAATCATCGGTCGCAGTTATAACCCGACCGTTTTTTATTAGAGTTGACATGGCAGTAAAAGTTTAGCTCAATTATAATAATAGCTATTTTTTAGAAAAAATAGAACTAATATAGTATTTATGTGGTAAACCTACTCACAATGTATCCAACACTCATGGCTAATAAAAAAGAAGGTAATAGTTCTGCCACTTGCGTGAAATAGATTCCTATGCCTGGAATAAGAGGCACTACAAATTCAAAAATGGGTATCCCTAAAAATCCTGTAATCATAGATGCAATTGCTCCTTTTTCGTTATATCCTTTCCAAAACAACGACAGAATAATAACTGGACAAAATGTAGCTGCTATTCCAGACCACCCAAAAATAATAAACCAAAATATAGTTCTTGTAGGGCTAGAAACAGCTACTATTAATGCGATAGAAAGGGCAAAAATAGCCATCGCAATTGTTACAATTTTAGAAATTTTACTCAACTGTTTACTATCTACCTTTGGGTTAATGATTTGCTGATAAAAGTCTCTTGTTATCGCACTAGAAGCAACAACTAAAAGTGAATCGATAGTAGACATAATAGCTGCAAGTACTACTGCAATATATATTCCCGAGACTATTAATGGCAACATATTGTCTATAATGTAAGGCAATACATTTTGTGCATTATTTCCCAATATTTCTTCAACATCTTGCCCTGTAGATGTAAATAAGTACCTTCCTAAGATGCCTATACATACGGCTGCACCATCGGTCAGCAATGTAAACACAATAGCTACCCATCTCCCTTTTTTTATTTCGTCTTCATTTTTGATGGACATAAAACGAACAAATAGTTGTGGAGACCCCATAAATCCAAGTCCGATCATAGCATAACCAAAAATTGTAGCAATATTATAGGTAGTTGCCCCTCCACTACCCCATATATTAGTGAGCCCTTCATCAATATTATTAAGACCTTCTAAGATATTTACACCACTATCAAGTGTAGAATAAATGTAAATAGGTAATAGAACGAGTCCAAAAAACATCAATATACCCTGAAATACATCGGACCAAACCACTGCTAGAAAACCTCCATAAGCGATATAAATTAGAACAATTGCAAAGCCTACCAACGCACCTGTATAATAATTCCAATTCAAAAAAGATTCGAAGGCAGATCCAATTGCATCAATTTGAGCACTCACATAAATTACTACAAACAATGATAGTGCTGTAGCTGCTACTACACGCAATGTATTAGTTTTAGACTTAAAGTGGCTGACTAAAAAATCGGGTACGGTGATAGATTTATATTTATCAGAAAGTCGTTTAAAGCGTTTAGCCATCAGAAACCACGCCACTGAAACTCCTAAAACCTCACCAAACACTACCCAAAAAGCACTCACCCCAGCAAATGCTCCTAGTCCCGTTAATCCCAATAATAACCAACCCGATTCACCAGTAGCTCGAACTGAAAAAGCAACGACCCAATACCCTAGTTTTTTACCACCAACATAATAATCTTCAATATTTTTTATTCGTTTTGAAGCTACTATTCCGATTGAAAATAGAATAATAAAATATATAAACAGAACGGTATATTGAGTTAACATAAAAAATAATTGAGTTTGTAATCAAAGGAAATTAAAACTAAAAAACAGCTATTAAATTTTGGTTATTGACTTGTCTTTCTTCTTCATCAACATATAATAAACCAACAAAGAAATTAGAAAACCCGTAAACCACGATAAATTATAAAGAAATACCAAAGAAGGTATCCAATAACCTACCAAGGCTGTAAGAACACCTACAGTTAGCGCAATAAGTGCTGCACTATTAAAACCCGTTCCATTGAATGAATATTCACCTTCTTTTTTAAAAAGATCAACCAAATTGAGTTTTTTCTTCCTTATCAAATAATAATCGCACAACAGTACACCTAATACAGGTCCTAACAATCCACTTACAAAAATAAGAATTCCACTAATTTCGTCTAGCAACCACCAAGGGCAAATGATAATTCCTATTATTCCTGTTATCGTTCCTCCTGATTTAAAACTTAATCGTTTGGGAACAAGGTTAGAAAACGCATTAGCAGGGGCAATTACATTCGCAGCAATGTTCGTACTTAGTGTGGCAATAATCATAAACAACTGAGAGACCACAACAACTACAGGGTTGTCAAACTTTGAAAGAAAAGTAACGGGATCCCAAGGGGCATCTTCGGTGATTAATATATCTTGAAAATTGATTACAGCCGCAAACGTAACAAATATCCCTACAAAGGAATAAAGTATCATTGTTCCTGGTAATCCTAAAAACTGCCCCACTACTTGTTTTTTCTGGCTAGAAGCATAACGCGTAATGTCTGAAATACTAATGGACATCGTTGCCCAAAAGCCAACCATAGCAGTGAGCCACAATACATAACTCCATGTCGTTATTCCATCTTCAGCATTTTCACTTTTTAATACTGGCGAAATACCACTAGAATACGTATATCCATCACTAGAAGGTGCTTTGAATTGGATATTTATCAACATGTTTCCAGAAATAATTTTATTCACCTCTCCATCGCTCAAATATTCGTTTAAACTTATATAGCTAATTTTTGAAGGTACTTCCATCCAAGCACTTATAGCTTCCTCCCTATGTTGAATTTGATAATGAGATGCTTTGTTATATCCATTACCATCTTTCAATGGATTTAAGCCTAGTAACAACTCTGTATTTTTGTTATAAAACAATTCAGCTGTAGTTTTTTGAAATTGGCTACCATTTTCCATTACATTGCTAACCCCTCCAGCTTTGTTGGCACCCCAAACAATGAGTAATACTCCAATAAGTATCAAAATGGGTGCAGCAAATTTCTCCAACCACTTAATACTTTCTGTACCTTTCCATATAAAATACATGTTGAGTAACCAAAATGCACCAAACCCTATAAACTTACCTATATCAAGCCCCAAAGCACCTTCAGTACCACTAATCACATTCCATATGGCATAAAATGCCAACCCTCCTATCCATGTTTGTACCCCAAACCATCCGCATGCAACAATTGCACGTACAATTGATGGAATATGAATGCCTTTATAACCAAAAGCCGCTCTTCCTATTACAGGAAATGGAATGCCATACTTCACCCCTGCATGCCCGTTTAAAATCATAGGGATGGTAATAATTATATTTGCCAAACCAATAATCATTAAAGCAGAATACCAACTTAAACCCGATTTTATCATGTAAGAGGCTAAAATATAAGTTGGAATACAAACTGCCATACCTACCCAAATTGCTGCCAAATCCAATGTACCCCACGTTTGTTTTTCTTTCGGTACTGGTGCTAAATCTTCACTATACAACGATGACTGCGATATATCTTCGGTGAGTTCTTTGATTATTTTTTCCATAAACATAAAATTATTAACCAAATGTTAAAAAGGAAGGGGTAAAATACAAACGTGTGGTAGTATAAGACGAACTATACACATGTTTATACCTTATTCGTATTTCTTTCAAAAGTAGTTGATATCTATTATTAGGTAGATATGTTTCATATTGCTTAATGCCATCTAATTAATTTTTTCAAAGGTTTGTATTGTTCCTGCTAAAGAAGTACTGTAGAAATTTTCAATTTCTATTCTATTAGTAGCATATTTGAAGTGATAATCCGTAAATGCACTATTGCTAGATAAGTGATATCGAAGTGATATTTTTTCTGTTATTAATTTATAGTCATAAGACCCTGAACCACGTTTTGGTAGCAAACTACCATTTATCATCTCTACTCCTCTACTTAATGTCATTGATTCTTGTCCTCCCAATAAACCGAAAGTCAATGTATCGGTCTTTGTGTTAACTTCAACCCACTTCCCTTCTAATATTGCTTCAGTATTCAAGTTGTTATCAGTACAACTGAACAAGATTATCGCGGAAATAAATAGTACATGTTTCAAAGTCATCATTTTCATAGTTTTGTTCAATAAACGAATTGGCTTCGGCCTTTGGTTTCGACTTCCGTCAACCTCTTAATAACACTCCATATCCGCTATGGCAATAGCTTGAGAAATAATTGCCAATCCTTCGTCTACTTGTTCTTCTGTAATCGTTAGTGGTGGACAAACAAAAATGTAGTTCCAACGCACAAAAGTAAACATGCCCAATTCCCTGATCTTCGCTGCCATTTTATTAGTGATTTCCATTTCATGGGGTTTGGCATTCCAAGGGGTGATCGGTTCTTTTGTTTCTCTATTTTTCACTAACTCTATACAACCTAACAATCCAGTATTCCTGAAATCACCAATAGAAGGATGTTTGTCTTTCATCTCCTCCACACGCTTTTCAATATAATCACCCATTTTCATGGCATTTTCAAACAAGTTATCCGTCTCGTAAATATCCAACACTGCTAAAGCCGAAGCACAAGAAACAGCATGAGCAGAATACGTCAACCCAAGAGGTAAAGGTTTATCATTGAAATGATCTGCTATTTCATCTTTAACAATAATCCCTCCCAATGGCAAGTAACCAGATGTAAGTCCTTTTGCCATGCAAATAATATCAGGGATTACGTCATGGTTTTCAATGGCAAACCATTTTCCAGTTCTACCAAAACCACTCATTACTTCATCATCTATTAACAATATGCCATACTTTTCAGTAATGGCACGTATTTTTTTCATATAGTCAGGAGGATATTTGATACATCCTGATGATCCTGATTCTCCTTCCAAAATAATAGCAGCAACACTTTCTGGATTTTCATATTTCAACACTTGTTCCACATGCTCCGCAGCTCTTTCAGCACATTCTTCAGGTGTGTCACTATACCACGGACAACGGTAGAAATAAGGGTTCTCTACATGAACAATATTGGGTACTGCTTGACTGTCAACACCGTGCTTACGAGGGTCACCCCCTGTGGAAATTGCACCATAAGTAGCACCATGATACGAACGGTAGGTTGCTAAAATCTTATGTCTACCAGTGTAAGCTCTCGCTAATTTAATGGCGTTGTCAACAGCTTCTGCACCACCCAAAGTATAAAATGTTTTATTCAATGTTCCAGGAGCTATTTCTGCTAATTTTTTACTTAAATCTCCCCGAGCTTTAGTAATTGCCCCTGGAAATACAAAGTTCACCTTCTCCATTTGTGCCATTACAGCTTCCTTAACACGATCATCATTATGACCGATATTCATATTCATCAACTGAGAAGAAAAATCGAGATACTTTTTTCCATCTGTATCATAAAAATACACCCCTTTGGCTCGTTCCACATTGATAGGGTTTAAGCCTGATTGTTTACTCCAGGAAAACAAAGAGTGACGGAGGTTATTTTCAAGTGTTTGTGTTGATTCTGATATTGTTTCTTGCATCATGATAATTTGATGGTTAATTGAATTGATGCGTTAGCACGTTAACTCATTTTGCATTAAATACTAACTCATCCAGTTTGTTTTGGCTTCAGCATTCCATTTAGTAGTTGTCTTTTTTATTTTAGTCCAAAAATCAATCGATGTTTTACCCGTAATATCCCCTACTCCAAATTTTGACTCATTCCATCCACCAAATGAAAATGGTTCTCTAGGTACTGGCACACCTATGTTTACACCTATCATTCCTGCACTTGCTTTTTCCATTACGTATCTTGCCAGACCTCCACTTTGAGTAAACACGGCTGCTGCATTGCCATAATTAGAACTGTTTTCTA
>JAOUKH010000221.1 GCA_029882685.1 Cyclobacteriaceae bacterium | reverse complement strand
GTTGAATATGTTATGGAAATACAACTTCAATTCGATCTTCATTTACATTTTCTTCAACTTCAGCACTACCAATAAAAGGATTAGCTTTATCATTTGGCTTGAAAGTTCCTGTGCCAGAAACACTAAAACTGCAATTTGAATAATTTCCAATGTTTCCTGCTCCAGCATCATACAGGGCTTGTTTTACTTTGTTAGAGTGGTTTTGAGGAACGAAGACTACCAATTTCTGCAATAATTCAGTTTTAGGAGATAATATTTTAGGGTTTACCAATTCTAGCTTATCTGCTATTTTTCGACTTACACCACTGATTATATTGTCTAAATTAGTGTGTATAGCATAGATAGCAATATCATTTTTAATTGCTTTTATCACAGTTCTCTCAACATAATTACTTCCTGTAAAACGCTTTAAACCACTAAAAACGATGGGGTGATGCGCAATAATGAAGTTACAGTTTTTATTGATCGCTTCTTCCACCACATCTTCGGTACAGTCTAAACTTATTAATATACCTTTTACCTCATCATTCGGGTTACCAGTGATTAAGCCTGAATTATCATAGCTTTCTTGATACGACAATGGGGCAATTGATTCCAAATAAGAAGTAATGTCTTTTATTTTTTGCATAATTGTATGAATTTGCGATTCTCAAATTTATATAAAATCCATCATTTCAAATGATATTCATAAGAATTCTGCTTTTCCCTTTTTCTGTAGTGTATGATGCCATCACACGATTCAGGAATCATCTGTTCAATATTGGTAATAAACCATCATTTAAATTTGAAACGAATGTGATTGGAGTTGGCAATTTATCGGTTGGAGGCACAGGGAAAACACCTATGGTGGAATACATTATTAGGCTTCTTTTAAAAAATTATGAGTTAGCTACGCTAAGTAGAGGGTATGGAAGAAAAACTAAGGGCTTTAGGGTTGCTGATGAAAATGATACACCAACTAGTATTGGAGATGAACCTTATCAGATTTTTCATAAATTTGAGAAAGTTCATGTTACAGTAGGAGAGGAACGTGCTTTAGCTATTCCCGAAATACTGCACCAATTTCCAGAAAATGATGTGATAGTATTGGATGATGCCTTTCAACACCGTTATGTAAAACCTAATTTAAATATTTTACTTACAGATTATCACAATCCTTTTTTTAACGATTATGTATTGCCAACTGGAAAGTTAAGAGAGGCGAGAAATGGAGTTAAAAGAGCAGACATTGTAGTGATTACTAAATGCCCAAAAGATTTAATTGAAGAAAAGAAACTTCATTTTGTGAAGAAAACTGCAAATTATAAGGGTAACGATAAAAACATTTTCTTTTCGTCAATAGCTTATGACGAGCCATTGGCTATAAATCATAAAATGGAGTTATGTGATAATATTCTTTTGTTTTCTGGAATAGCAAATAACCATTCTTTAAAAACATTTGTTTCTAAAAACTATAATTTATTGAATACTATTAGTTTTCCTGATCATTATAGTTACACAGTGAATGATATGAAAAAGATCGTTAATAATTATAAACAATTATCTAGAGATAGACCTTGCAGTATTTTAACTACTGAAAAAGATATGGTTAAACTGAATTCTCCTGAGATTAAAGAACAGATTAAAGGTATTCCCTTATTTTACCTTCCAATTCAAACCATTTTTTTAGAAAATGGAGAGATTTTTGATAGTATCGTATTGAATTCTATTCAAACCAAACGTTAATCATATTAGATTTTATAATTTTGTTGCATGAAAAAGGTATTTGCTGTATCTGTATTTGTTCTTTTTTTGTGTGAACTATATGCACAAGAACGCCCCCCTAGAGCCCAAATAGATGATGTAGATGGGTTTGGAAATACAGATTTTAGAAGTATGAGAGACACTACTAAATCGAAAGGTGGTCTGAAAAATGGAAAGTTACTAGATGATTCTACAAAAAATATTTATGGACCTACTACTAGTAAATACACTTTTCATAAAGATATAAAATTCAATACGCATCGTTATCTAATAATTGATACGCTGTTGGATAATGTTCATCGATTTAATTATGTAAATAATTGGGACAATAAACTTCAAGATTTAGGTAACATTGGTACTGCTTCAATGCCAATATTTTATCAATTGCCTGAAAAAATTGGAGTTACTTCAGGTTATACTATTTATAACCCTTATCAAAAAGGAATTGATGATGTGAAATATTACGATACCCATTCACCGTTTAGTGACATTCAATATCATAATGGTGGAAATGGACGTGGCATCACCGATGTAATTTATAGTAGAAATATCAATGAACGATGGAATGTGGGGTTTGATTTTAGGGGACTTTTTATCGACAAACAAATTCAGAGAAAAGGTAAAGGAGATAGACATATCACCAATACTTCATATGATTTTTTCACGCACTATAAGTCCAAAAATGAAAAATACCAAGGTCTTTTTACTTTTGTGAGAAATATGCATAAGGCACTAGAAATTGGAGGCCTAAAGGTAGAAAATGATTCAATTAGAAGTGATTTTTTTGAAGATAATGTACAGTTTAGCTTAACAGAAGCTGTATCAAAAGAATTAAGAAGAGATTATTTGCTTTATCAAGAATATATGTTTTCGAAACTTGCTGGGGTTTATTATGAGTTTGAACGAAATTTAAGTAGAAACGATTTTCAGGACAACCTTACTTCAGATGAAATAGATACATTTTATGATACTGTACGAATTGATACAAAAAACACTTTTGATCGGCAATATTTTGATGTTATAAAAAATGAAATAGGTGTAAAAGGAAACTTAGCAAAAACGTATTACAATCTATATTATAAACACCGAACATACAAGGCAAATTATGGCTACTTAGATGATTATGTTGGAGATGTTGAAGAATATGGAGGGGCAAATATTAAATATGAATTTGACTCTACTTTCCATATTGGTGTATCAGGAGATTATATGTTGGGAGGAATACATCAACTTAAAGCTTACATAGATCACCCTTGGGTAAATGCATCATACACTGATGCGATATACCGTCCTACAATGAAACATCGATTTTTCTATGGCAATCATGCTTACTGGAATAATAGCTTCAATAATACACAAGCGAGAGAAATAAAAGGGAATATTAATTTGAAGCTTAAATCGTTTATTTTTCAGCCTAAAGTACAATTAATCAACCTGAATAACCATATATATTATGATACTGCAGGTTTGCCTCAGCAAAGTGCTGATATTAATATCCTTTCTTATGGAAGTGATCTGCATATTACTTTTTTTAATAAAATCCATTTGAAAAATGAGTTGTTATTTACTAATGTTAGCGGAGCTTCTGCTGATGTAATTCGAGTTCCTGATTTGTTGGTTAACGCACAATTGTACTATGAAAACATATTGTTTGATGGTAATTTACAAATGCAAGCAGGTGTAGATGGAACTTGGAAATCTGCTTATTATGCCAATGCATATAACCCAGCTATTCAAGAGTTTCATATGCAAAATGACTTTGGAATATCATCATTCGGGTTGTTAGATATTTTTATCAACATCAAAATTAGTAGAGCCATAGCATATTTCAAATACATAAACATAGGTCAGGGAATTTCTAATATGGGAAATGATTCTGCACAAGGATATTTTCCATCTCCCCGATATTCTGGTCAGAGAAACGGGATAGATTTCGGTGTAAAATGGGCATTTTATGATTGATGAAAGTGGAAAACACGTTTTAGGGCTAGAATTACCTACCGATCCTCGTTGGGTAAATATTGCAGAAAAAAACATAGAAGAAATTTTGATTGATCATGCCTACTGTGAACAAAAGGCTGCTTCTTCATGTATTTCTATGATTATCCAGTTTCCTGATAGAGAAAAATTAGTAGAAGTAATGACACCCGTTGTTGCAGAAGAATGGGGGCATTTTGAGCGTGTTTTGTCTGAGATGGACAAAAGAGGTTACAAATTAGGCCCAAGTAGACCAGATGAGTATGTAAAGGCACTTAACAAGGTTGAACGTAAAGGAGGAAGCAGAGATCAACAAGTGATGGAAAAATTACTAATTAATGCCTTGATTGAAGCTAGAAGTTGCGAACGCTTCAGGCTACTTTGGAAGAATATTGCAGATAAGGAGTTGTCCAAATTTTATTATGAACTTATGGTTTCTGAAGCAGGTCATTACAAGAGTTTCTTACAGCTTGCAAAGGAATACATGCCAGAGGAAGTTGTGATGGAAAGATGGAAAGAAATACTAGAGCAAGAAGCTGAGATCATCAAAAATTTAGAAGTTCGCCCAGATAGAATGCATTGATTGTAATAAATGTTTTTTTAACAGAGATTTCAAATATACGATTTATTATCGTATATTTGAAATATGAAACTAACAGCAATTATTCCTGATGAGCTGATTGAAGAAATCAAAACACTAACAGGTGGAAAGAACATTACTGAAAGTGTTATCATTGCAATGAGGGAATATATCAATCAAAAAAAAATTAATTCTTTGATAGATAATATTCAAAAAGAACCTGTAGTAATGGAAGATTCAGCAGCGTACATCAGGAAACTCAATAGAAATAGATGATCATAGCGGATACATCTATTTGGATAGAGTTTTTAAAGGGAAGGAATAGTGATGTTTTCGACATGTTATCTTTGTATCTAAAAAGAAGGGAAGTAGTTGGTATTAGTGCAGTTTTTGGAGAATTGCTATTAGGAGTGAAAAACAATAGAGAGGCAAAAATTATTCAAGATTTTTGGGATAATTTACCAAAGGTAAACGAACATGGTCTTTTTATTAATGCTGGTAAATTAGCATGTAAACATAAACTATATACAAAAGGTGTTGGTTTGATTGATGCTTACATTTTATCTGCTGCCTTGTCGAATGATTTTTCTTTATGGACACTTGATAAAAAACTGAATAAAGTTGCGGACGAAATAAGTTTCTAATCCCAATATATATTATGTTTTCTATTTCTTAGCTGTGTGAAAAAATCTATATCCAAAATATTCATCAATCATAAAATTAAATAGCAGATAACTCCTCACTATTTTTAAATTCTAACCTCCTTTTAATGTTGCTCT
>JAOUKH010000053.1 GCA_029882685.1 Cyclobacteriaceae bacterium | reverse complement strand
AGTGCTATGAAAATTGGAGTTTACGTACTTATAGGATTTTTTGTACAACAATTTTTGGAATACCTTACGTCTGGGGTTGAACATGGACATATGCATGAAAATAGCAGTGATCATCATCATAGCTCCTTTTCTTCTCTTTTTTTAATATCTGGACTGTGTTTACATGCATTTTTGGAAGGCACACTATTGGCACACCCTAGCTCAATACATGCCCATAATGATGCCACAGGCCTTCTGGTTGGTATTGTGATTCATAAAATTCCTGCCGCAATTGCACTAATGTCGGTGATAATGTGTAATGTGAAAAATAAAACTACTGCATACGTCTATCTATTCATATTTTCTATTTCATCACCTTTTGGATTATTATTAAGTGATTTTGCTGCTCAACATGACTTTTTTAGTTCTAATAGTATTGTTATTCTATTCGGAATTGTAAGTGGCAATTTTTTGTATATTTCAACTACAATATTTTTTGAGACAAGTCCTGGGCATCATTTTAATTTCAAAAAAGTTGCCATAAGTGTGTTAGGTGCACTTTCAGCAATTTTTATAGATTTTTTGTTTTAGATATAGTGCAAAATATTTATTACTCACTTATCTAATAAATAGTATTACATACTTTATAATAATAGTATTTCTTGAAAATGATTTATAATTAATTGAACTTGGTTGATTAATTAGATGTAAATTGTGAGAGCATTTTTTACAGAAAAGTAACTAAAACTTTAGCTTGAACTGATCAGAAGTATGGTTAATGCAGTTGTAGTAGATGATGAAAAAAAAGGACGTAATTTATTGACTAACGTTCTTTCAAAGTATTGTCCTGAAATTAAAGTAATTAACGAAGCAGAAAACATTCAGGAAGCTTATGAGGTTATTAACAAAACCAACCCTAATCTTGTTTTTTTAGATATCGAAATGCCAAATGGAAATGGTTTCGATTTATTAAAAATGTTTGATCGAATAAATTTTGATGTGATTTTTACTACAGCATATGCTCATTATGCTATTAAAGCTATAAAACATTCTGCACTAGATTATTTATTGAAACCAATTGATATTGATGATTTACAATTAGCAGTATGCAAAGTAGTGAAAAAGAAGAAAAGCCCATCAAACATAGAAGACAGCATAAGTGTTTTATTATCATCATTAAATGATCAAAAAAGTGCAAAAAAAATCGCCATTCCAGATTTGGATGGGATTACTCTTGTGAAAATAAAAAATATAGTTAAGTGCCAGTCTTCTAGTAATTATACAATCATATACATGGAAGATGGCACTAAAATTACCTCTACTCGGACTTTAAAAGAATATGACCAATTATTTGAAGATATGCCTTTCATGAGAGTACATAACTCCAATCTTATCAATTTACACCATATAAAACGTTTTGTGAAGGGAGAGGGAGGTTATGTAGTAATGTCAGACAATTCTGAGGTTGAAGTTTCAAGAAGGAGAAAAGCTTATTTATTGGAAACTATTGCCAATATGTAACTATTCTATAGGGATATAAATTGTAACACGTGTACCTGTTTTTTCTTTATCAAATTCGCTAATATCAACTATTTCTATATTTACCTCGTTGCTACGCTGAGAATTTATTATATCAATACGATCGCTGGTAATTTTCATGCCCATTGATACATGTGTTTTATCATTTTGCTTATTTTTCAATGAGCTATTAATGCCTATTCCATTATCTTCAATAGCACAACAAATAATATGGTTATTCTGACTTAAATTTATAGTAATAACACCTTTGTGAGTACTTGGTATTATGCCGTGTAGAATAGAATTTTCGATAAATGGCTGTATTAGCATAGGAGGAACATAGCAATCGTATACATCAATATTGTTCTTTACATCTATATTATATTCAAATTTTTGTTCTGAACGCAAAATTTCTAAATCCATATAAAGTTTTAATGCTTCAAGTTCATCCACCAATGGCACTGATGATGATTTTGAATTGTCCAATACCATACGCATTAATTTCGCAAATTTGGATAAATACCTAGAAGCCACTAATGGGTCATTATCTTGTATATAATACTGAATAGAATTGAGTACATTAAAAATAAAATGAGGGTTAATTTGAGTACGTAATGCTTTACGTTCCGATTCTACCATTTTACGCTCTGTTTCTAGCATTAGCTGTTTAGCTGTGGATATTTTACGAACATGTTTTAATCGATAGGAGACGAATCCCCAAATTGCAGAGATAGATAATAATCCACATAATATAATAAACCACCAACGCTGATAAATAGGGTAATCAATTTGAAAACTAATACTTGTAGGAACTGGATTCCACACGTCTTTTTCATTAGAAGCCATGACCAAAAAATCATAATTTCCAGGAGGAAGGTTAGTATAATTTGCTTCTCTTTTACTTGTTTCTGGCGACCAATTATGGTCAAAACCTTCTAATTTCCACTTATACTTGATTTTTTCGGGAACTTTTAAATTTATCCCTGTAAACTCAAAAGTCAATTGATTTTTATCATGAGGCAACGTTAATGAGATTGGTAATCTATACCAATCAGATATTGAATCAGTATAGTTCATCCAATCAACCTCTTTAAAAAAGAGTTTAATATTGGTAATATGTGAGGTAGTTAACGATGATTCGTAATAAATCAGGTCAGGATTAATTATTGTGACCCCTTTTATAGTTCCAAACCACAAATTTCCTTTACTGTCCAAAAGACCTCCTACACCGTTAGTTTCTATGCTTGTAAATCCTTCATGCTCACCAAATTTAGTTTCTTCAACTATGTCTCCATATTCATTAAAAGTTAATTTTTGTATTCCTTTTGAACCCCCAATCCATATATTGTCACCGTCAACTACTAAATTGAATATTAGATTCATCCAAAGGCCATCTTCCTTTGTATAATTTTTTATTTTACCATTTTTATAGTGTGATATGCCTTTTTCTGTACCAAACCACATCCCACCTTCTTTATCTGTAACTACTCGTCTTATGGAATTAGAATTTAACCCATTGTTAGTATTATACGCTTCAAATTTATTGTCTGAATATTTAAAAACTCCGCTACCATAGGTTCCTAACCAAAGATTACCTTCATCATCCAAGTTGGATGCATATACCATGTCGTTTGCAAAACCATTTGATTTAGAGTAATGAATAGAAGAATAACTATCATTTAAAAATTCTATCATTTCGAGAATACTTTGCCTGGGATTAGCCAATGAGGGTCTATCAACATATTCATATAATGTTTTGTTAATATTTTCTTCCCTTACGACACCATAACTAGTGCCGATCCAAATATTTCCATCATTATCTTCTGTTAAAGTCCATATTTCTAGCCCCTTATATTTTGGGTGCTGAATAAATTTTCCATCTTCATATTTATTCAACCCTGATTGTGTAGCTACCCATATTTCCCCATCACTAGATTCGAGTAATGCGTAAGCATTATTTCCTGTTAGACCATCCTTCTTTGAGTAATTTATGATTTTTTCAGAATCAGGATTATACCGACTTACACCTCCCCCCGCAGTCCCCATCCATATATCTCCTTTTTCATCTTCAATAATTGGAAAAACTCTATTATGACTTAGTCCATCTTCTTTAGTTAAATGTTTAAACCCTTCCCCAAAAAGTTTGTTTATCCCGTCCCCTCCAATCCACAATATGTCATTTGAATTTTTATACACAACATATATATCATTGTTGCTCAATCCATTTTTTTCAGACAAGTTTTTAAATATTTTTCCATCATATACGAAAGCTCCACCTCCGTGTGTTGCAAACCAAATATTCCCCTCACGATCTTCATCAATTGCCTGAATAATATTATGTGATGCCCCACCTCCCATATTGTATTTTGTAATACTTTTACCATCATATTTAGCAATCCCATGATGTGTTCCAATCCATACGTCTCCTTTTGAATCTTCTTTTAAACAATAAATGTATCCATTACCTTCACCATCTACATTTTTAATAGAATCCAATTTACCCTGATTATATATATATAAACCTTTTAGGGTTGCTATCAATATTTTGTTATCGTGGGTTTCAATAAGTGAGGTAACCCCATATTCAGGAAGAAGATTGTTATACTCAAATTCTTGGATACTATCGTTTTTCATAAGGTTTATTCCTCCTGATGTACCTATCCAAAACTGACCTGCTGATGTAAAAAGTATTGATCTGACTTTGTTAGTTTTTAGTCCGTCTTTCTTAGTGTAGAAAGTAAATTTGTTACCATTATAGTTAGCTAAACCCGCTTTTTCGCATCCAATCCAAATTTCATTTTTATCATCTACTTCAATATCATAAATTCTATTCCCTGTAAACCCTTCTTTATCTGAATAATTTACAAAAGTATTTCCATCAAACTGACTTATGCCACCATCGTAGGTTCCCATCCATAAATATCCTCTTTGGTCTTCGGTAATAGCTGTTATTGTTGAATGAATTAATCCGTCAGATACATTGTATTCTTTAAAATTATAACGTTGAGAAAAAGCTTCTGTTAATAGTATTAATGAGAAAAGCAGAAAAAGATGTTTCATTCAAGCCAACCTGTTAATAAAGACTAATCAATAATATATAGTAAAATTTTGGCAATAAAAAACCCCAACCAATACGGTCAGGGCTTTAATATAGATAATATTTTGATTTTATCAACTACCGCATCCAACACACTCAAAATCAGATGCAGTTTCACCTTCTTTATCATTATTTGGAATCATTACCTGATCACTTTCCTTTGTAACGGTAAATTTAATAGCATCAGCAGCCGACTTAGATCTTAAATAATACATTCCAGTTTTTAAACCTTTTTTCCAAGCGTAAAAATGCATTGAAGTAAGTTTTCCAAAATTAGGTTCTTGAATATGTATGTTCATACTTTGCGATTGGCATATAAATGCCCCTCTATCAGCTGCCATATCTAAAATGGCTTTTTGAGAAATTTCCCAAACTGTTTTATACAAGTCCTTAATGTTTTGAGGAATTTCAGGAATATTCTGAACCGAACCATTAGCTTGAATTAGCTTATTTTTCATTGAATCATTCCATAAGCCCATACCTATCAAATCATGCATCAAGAATTTATTTACTACAATAAACTCACCCGACAAAGTTCTTCTAGTATAAATATTTGAAGTGTATGGCTCAAAGCACTCGTTATTCCCTAATATTTGAGAAGTAGATGCTGTTGGCATTGGAGCTAAAAGCAATGAATTTCTTACACCTTGTTTTTTCACTTCTTTCTTCAATGAGTCCCAGTCCCACCGTCCAGATGAAGGAGTAACACCCCACATGTCGAACTGAAAAATCCCTTTAGATACAGGAGATCCTTTAAAAGTCTCATAAGGGCCATCTTTAATAGCTATATCTTTTGAGGCCGTCATTGAAGCAAAGTAAATCGTTTCGTGTATATCACGATTCAATGCTCTTGCTTCATCCGATTCAAAAGCCATTTTCATTTTTAAGAATACATCAGCTAATCCTTGAACACCTATTCCGATAGGGCGATGTCTCTTGTTAGAATTTTCAGCTTCTATTACAGGGTAGTAATTTACGTCAATTACCTTATTTAGGTTTTTTGTAATTACGTAGGTGATATCATATAACTTTTGATGATCGTATGTGCCATCTTCTTTAACAAATTTTGGTAGTGCAATTGATGCCAAATTACATACAGCTACTTCATCAGGAGCTGTATACTCCATAATTTCAGTACATAGGTTACTTGATTTAATTGTACCCAGATTTTTTTGATTCGATTTTTTATTAGCGGCATCTTTATAAAGCATATAGGGTGTCCCCGTTTCAATTTGTGATTCTAATATTTCGAACCATAAATCTTGTGCTTTTACTGTTTTACGAGCTTTACCTTCTTTTTCGTATTTTTCATACAATTTTTCAAAATCTTGACCATAGCAATCTGCTAAGCCAGGTGATTCATTTGGGCAGAACAACGACCAATCTTCATTGGCTTCCACGCGTTTCATAAACAAATCTGAAATCCACAAAGCATAAAACAAATCACGAGCACGCATTTCTTCTTTGCCATGATTTTTTTTCAATTCAAGGAATTCAAAAATATCAGCATGCCAGGGTTCAAGGTAAATCGCAAAACTACCTTTTCGCTTTCCTCCTCCCTGATCTACGTACCGAGCAGTCATGTCGAAGTTTCTAAGCATAGGTACAATGCCATTTGAAACTCCTCCAGTTCCTTTAATATATGATCCTGTGGCTCGTACGTTATGAATACTTAAGCCAATTCCTCCTGCAGACTGAGAAATTTTAGCACACTGTTTTAGTGTGTCATAAATACCATCTATACTGTCATCTTGCATTGTTAACAAAAAGCAGGAGGAAAGTTGTGGTTTTGGTGTTCCAGCATTAAATAATGTAGGAGTTGCATGTGTAAACCACTTTTCAGATAATAAATTATAAGTTTCTATTGCGGCATCGATATTATCTTGATGGATGCCTATTGCTACACGCATTAACATATGTTGAGGTCGTTCAACTATTTCACCATCTACTTTCATTAAGTACGAACGTTCTAGCGTCTTAAATCCAAAATAATCGTAGCTAAAATCACGGTCATATATTATTGATGAATCTAGTAATGCAGCATTTTTTTTGATAATTCCATATACTTCTGTTGATAGAAGAGGTGCATTTTGTCCTGTTTTAGGGTCTACATATGTGTAAAGTCGTTTCATAGTATTCGAAAACGATTTACTGGTTACTTTATGTAAATTTGAAATAGCGATTCTAGCAGCTAATTTTGCGTAATGGGGGTGTTTGGTCGTTAAAGAAGCAGCAGTTTCGGCCGCTAAATTATCTAACTCTACAGTTGTTACCCCATCATAAATCCCTGTAATTACTTTTTTGGCAATATCTACTGGGTTAATAAAGTTAGGATCAAGACCATAACAAAGTTTTTCTATTCTAGAAGTGATTTTGTCAAATTTAACAGACTCTCGATGTCCGTCTCTTTTTACTACAAGCATTTTACTTTTAAATTTTTAGTTGTCTTAAGTGTTAATTAAAAGTCTTCATCTAAAGAAAACTTAGGAGCATCAGAATCTGATTTTAGAACCCCCGCTTTTTGATATTCACCTACTCTTTTCTCAAAAAAGTTAGTTTTTCCTTGAAGCGAAATCATTTCCATAAAATCAAAAGGATTCGAAGTATTATATATTTTTTTACCCGTAAGCTCATGTAGTAATCTATCAGCAACAAATTCGATGTATTGACACATCAATTCTGCATTCATGCCAATTAAACTTACAGGTAATGCATCAGTTACGAACTCTTTTTCAATGGTTACTGCATCAGAAATAATGTCAATAACAGTTTGGTCATCAAGCCTGTTTACAACATGGCTATTATAAAGTAAACAAGCAAAATCGCAATGCAGCCCTTCATCCCTCGAAATAAGTTCATTGGAAAATGTCAAACCAGGCATTAGACCTCTTTTCTTTAACCAAAAAATGGAACAAAAAGAACCTGAAAAAAATATTCCTTCTACCGCAGCAAAAGCTACGATCCTTTCTTGAAAATTGCCTTCATCAATCCACCGGAGTGCCCATTCAGCCTTTTTAGTAACACATTCCATTGTGTCTATAGCATTAAACAACTTATCCTTTTCCTTATTATTTTTTACATACGTATCAATTAATAATGAGTATGTTTCGGAGTGGATGTTTTCAATAGCAATTTGAAACCCATAGAAAAACTTAGCTTCTGTATATTGAACCTCAGCTATAAAGTGTTCGGCTAAATTCTCATTTACAATACCATCACTAGCAGCAAAAAATGCAAGTACATGTGATATAAAATGACGTTCACCATCATTTAAGTTTTCCCAGTCTTTAATGTCTTGACTTAGATCAATTTCTTCAGCTGTCCAAAAACTAGCTTCTGCTTTTTTGTAAAATTCCCATATATCATCATGCTCGATAGGAAATAGCACAAACCGGTTTTTATTTTCTTTTAGGATAGGCTCGATAGCACTCGATTTTACCTCGTTCATAGTAACATAGTAGTTTTTAAATAGTTGATATTTATTATCCAAAAAAAAGAATAAACAAAAGTATGTTGCTGAAAAAACATAAACTTCGATTTGGTTCTTCTAATGTTAAAAATTAGCCAAAGAAACCCTAAAGACCAATTACATTTTTTAGTAGCTATTTTTTTAATAGATAGCATACAAATATTAGCAAATGATAGCATTTATCAAAGTAGGTGATTATTGCTATACTTAAGTAAATTTATTGTTTATAAAAGTATGATTATCAACAATATACATAAAGTATAAAAAGGATTTCTTTTTGCCAAAACTGCTTGATTTGAGGTGATAAAAAAATATCAAAAAGTTTTCCACAAGGACAAGCATAAAGTATATTGAAATGTAGGTGAATCAAGAAATATTTTTAAAGAATTATTTATTATAAAGCAGCCTTTCTTTCAAATCCTGTGGCATAAATTCTATTTTAGGTTCATTTTGGTTTATGAATAATAAAGATGGTCCATAATAAGAAATTCCAGTTACTGGATCTTCAAATTTAAGATATTGTTTTTTTTTCACCCAATTAGATAAAGCTGCTGATACTGAACTTCTTACTTTACTTTTGTCTAAACCAGCCTCTTTTTCAATTATAAATTCTACAACTTCTGATGTAGTGATAATTTTATTCTTAAACTGCTGATAATAAGTGATTTTCTTTGTCCAAGACCAAGCAATTTGATAGTTATGTGTTTTCCAATTTTTTTGATATTCTGTTTTATTTTCTTGAAAAATGGACATACTAGTAAGACTATTTAGATGGTTATCAATTTCATCAATTTCCATTTTAAACTGGTTGATTTTACTCGTCAGAACATTCTTTTTTTCCTGTAAAGCTTTAATATATAAATCGGTGTATTTTTCAGGAACATTAATCTTCATAGTAGACACAGTTATTAGTAATTTGTATTTCCAACAAAAGAAAGCACATCAAGCGTATAAAGCAAGCGTATACAGCATATATTCATCAAATATGTGTTATTGAGATGATAATTCCATATTTATAGCTTGTAATATTTAATATAACAAGCAAATAAAAACATGCTTATTAAATGTTAAGCAAGGTAAAGTTTACCTCAAAAGATATTATAAAATGAAGGTTTGATTTTAACCAATAAAACCATACCTTTGCATTTCTGTTTTTTTAAACAAAGTTTTTAAAATTATTTAACACATGTACGCAATTGTAGACATAGCCGGAAAGCAGTTCAAAGTAACGCAAGACCAATACGTTTACGCTCCAAAAATGGAGGGTGAAGAAGGCGCTTCCGTAGAATTCGACAAAGTATTGTTATTAGACAATGATGGAAAGGTCGAAGTAGGAGCTCCGTTATTAAAAGGAGCTAAAGTATCAGGAAAAATCCTGGGACATGTAAAAGGTGACAAAGTAATCGTTTTCAAAAAGAAAAGAAGAAAGGGTTACAAAGTGAAAAATGGTCATCGTCAAGATTTTACTAAAGTATTAATTGAAGGAATCTCTAAATAAATAAAACACTATGGCACATAAGAAAGGAGCAGGTAGTTCTAAAAACGGAAGAGAATCGGAAAGTAAACGATTAGGTGTTAAAATATATGGTGGTCAAGGAGCTATTGCAGGAAACATTATCGTTAGACAAAGAGGAACAAAGCATCATCCAGGCGAAAATGTAGGTATTGGTAAAGATCATACCTTGTTTGCTTTAAAAGATGGTGTGGTTGAATTTAAAAAAGGTAGAAAAGATCGCTCTTTTGTATCTATTCAGCCTATTAAAGCATAATATTACCTAATTTCAGGTATTTTTTAAAGCATCACGTTATTACGTGATGCTTTTTTGTTTATAAATCATCAAGTATTTTATTATTTTCAACTATTAGTATGAGCATCACTACTTTATCACTTCTGTTAATTCTTAATATGGCAGTAGTTATCTTTGTTGGTCGCCAAACATATCTTTCTACTTTTGAGAAAACACATCGATGGATAATATATGCATTGCTACTTATTTCTCCAGTATTAGGTGCAATAGTTTTCTTATACTTTCAACGGGTATATTATAGGCAGAAGTAAAAAGGATTCAATTTTTCACTTTGTAATTAAGGAGGTATTTGGGGTTATTAAATATGACCACTTTTTTATAAATTTATTTTTATAAATTTTTTTGTGTCAATCGTAAACACTCCCACTGCTGCGGAAATTATTTCCATGCCAAATATATAATTGTCCATTCCTTCAAGTTTGCAACTTGGAGTAAATAACAGCAAAATGTTTTAATAGAAGTTGAAGTCTATTCCTGTTTCCAGAAAGCAATACCACCAGCTTGTTTACCAAGAAATGCGGTATCCACAATTTTCATAGTCTCAAGATTAATTACATCCATTCTACCTTTATCATCACCCTTACCTTCAACAGAGATAAATGCATATTTACTGTCCGAAGAAACTGCTACACCATGTGAAACACTATTTGTATTTGGTATTCTTGCAAGTTCTACACCTTTTTCAACATCCCAAATTCCAGTAGCTCCATCGGTTTTATAAGTAACAATTAATTTATTGCCATCGGGAGTAATGTCAATATTGTAAGGTCCCTTTCCACCATCCCATTTGCGAGACACTTCCCAAGTTTTCAAATCTACTTCCAATACTTGTGCAGCTCCATTGGCAGCAATATATGCCTTCCCATTATTGGGGTGTGGTGTTACCCATGTTGGTTTCACTTTCGAGTGCTTCATCTCTTTCATTTCATCATGGTTCATTTTTGAGTGATCCATATTCGCATGATCCATTGGTTTGTTTTCAGAATTAGAAGTAGCATGTCCCATAGTTGAATGATTCATGCCCATGTCAGCAGCAGATTTATCTAAGTCTAATTTTCGGCTTACTTTTAAAGAAACTGCATCAATTTCAAATAGTTCACCAGACATCATGCCTACAGAATATTGATATAATCCATCTGGAGAAATTCTTGATCCATGTGGCATAACACCTGTAGTTACTTTTTTTAACTCAATCATCAGTTCAGGGTCAACTACAGAGACGGAACTTGGAACCATATCACCATGAAGGTTAAAATTGACACAATACAACAATCCTGTAGAAGTAGATATTTGCATGGAGGCAGGGAATAGTCCCAATTGAATTTTGCTTACCAAGTCATCGGATCCTGTTCTAAACTTGTAAAGAAACCCATAAGGGTTGCCATGTGCTAGAGATAAATACCAGTATTTTCCTGAAGGATCAACCGTAATACCGTGTGGTCCTTCAATTTCAGCTGGCCATACACCAACGGGAATGGTTTTAATGGTTTCGGCTTTTTTACCATCAAATTTTACAAGTGCTACTTCATCTTCCGACTCAGCAGTTACATAGACATAATAATCCTGAGCATTTAATACGAAAATATGGATTACAAATACGAAAGCTAAAAGTAGTTTTTTCATGTTTCCTCTTTATTTAATTTCTACTTTAGTTGGTTCAGGTTTGGCTGGTTCCACTTTTGCAGACCACAATCCGCTATTCCAGTCCGAGTAAAAAACATGCCCTTTATGTAATTGCGCTCCCCATGTAAAAGGTGCGTTTTTCACATATCCATTAGGGTCTTCAGGAACAATCCAAGCTATTTCTCTTCCTTGTTTGTACAAATCTCCCATTAATTCGCCACTAATATCAACAACTCTTACGCCACCATTGTAAAATGCTGCATATAGTATTTCTCCATCAACCCAATAATTATGCGAGCCCATCATAGGAATTTCAAAGCTTGCCACTTCCTCAGGATTGTCTAAATCCGTAAAATCAATAAAGTGTAAAAACCCAGCAGCTCTGGCAGGCTTATCTCCTTCGGGATCAAGACCATAAGGAAATTTTTCATCACCACCAATTACATAAAATTTACCCGTAGGACTATGAAATGGAAAAGAGGCATGATTAGCACCACTTGGATAGGTATAACTGGCAAAACGTACAGGCTTCTTATGTGTACCTCCAGCAATTCCATTACCTACGTCAACCAACTGGATGCCATCCGCCCAATTGGAAGAGTATGCTATTCCATTTTCTATCCATACATCATGAATAGAATGACCAATCGTTTCTAGTTCAAATTCTCCAACAATATGTGGTTTTAGTGGGTCGTTAATGTCAACCATATAATATTTTCGTCCAGCTGAGAGTGCATAAACAATCCCTTTGTCTATAAAAAGATTATGTACTCCACCAGTAAGATTTTTTGTAAAAGTGGATATTACCTTTACATCTTTAGGGTTTTTAACATCCAAAATAACAATGCCATTTTTTCTATTGGAAGCGCCCTCTCTACTGATTACACAGATAGTTCCATCTTTAGAAACTTTTACATCGTTTACAGTTCTAGCATCTACTTTAATACTGTCAATTTTAAATATGTTTGCAGGGTCGGTTACATCCCAGAAATACGCTGTACCATCTGCACCCCATGTACCAGTTACACCATAATCACGACCATCTAATCCCTCCCAAATCCAAAAGTCAGAGGTATGTTTATTGTTTACAGAACCATGACCAATTACTTCTATTTTCCTCGATACATTTCGAGGCACAATTTTTATTGTTTTTTGTGTGGCATACTGTCCTGATTTAGCCATAATAGTGTACGTACCTGCAATATCAGCTACAAACCTACCGTCTTGTTTTATCAATCCAGAAGCAGAATATTCTATATTATCGGATACGCCAACAAATGAATAGTTAATTGGGGCATTATTAACAACCTTGCCTTTCTTATCAAGTACACTTGCACTAAAATGAAAAACATCTCCTGTTCTTCCTGCATTAGCATCGCTCGAAAGTTTTATTCGTGAAATAGGGCTTTCAATAATTTCGATATTTATTGAACCTTTAATCCCTTCAGCTTCAGCCGATACTGTAACTTTACCTACTTCTTCAGCAGTAAGGTTTCCAAATGCATCAAATGAAGCGACATTAGTTTTACTTGAATGAAAATCAACATCAACATCATCTCTTAAGAAGTTTAATTCATCATAAACAAGTACTTGCAAAGGAAGAGTTGTTCCTTGAAACATTTGGGTTGGTGCTTCTATTATCTCAACTTTAGCTATTGGCGGATGATTAATAATTACGCCTACAGTAGTACGTAGCCATTTCCCATTTTCTCCTGGGCTAATTACAATTACATCGTATTCTCCTGCTAAATGTGCAGTAACTAACCCTGTTGAATCAGCTGATATAGCTCTTCCTTTGGTGGAATAAAACGCAAAAGTTCTTCCATCAATTACTTTTCCATTTTCATCAACTACCTGAGCTTTTAATTTTTGACTTTTACCGATATCAAGGGATAGTGTTGAAGGGCTAACTTTTAGTTCCTGACTGAAACCTGCAGTTCCTAATACTACAATTGCCAAAAACGACACAAATAATTTATTCATAATAATGACCTTTTAGGTTAATGTTGAGTACAAGTTAACGATTTCAAAGTTGTGTACAATTTTAAAATATCAAAATCATAATATTTAATTTGCAATACCTCATTTTTTGGTATTCATTAAATTAGACCGTTTGAGAGTCACAAACGATTACGTGATATGTTTTTTAAACCAAGACACATATGTGTCTAGCAAAGTATTCAGCTATCTACAAGGACTTTTCAAGAGCGATAAAAATAGGACAAATTGCACTTCTATAGTAGATATATTGAAGAAATTGGATCATCAAAGCCACAATCGCCTCACCACAACTGCTGTTTCACCTCAGCCATTTAAATGCGTTTGCTCTATTGATACTTCCTTTTTAATTGGGAATACCGTATTTTAGCTTGCATGGATTTAAAGTTGTTTTTTGCTCCGCTTTCCAATGAATTGGCGAACTGTACCAACGATCGGAACTCATTTCTAAATAATATTGCCGTTTATCACGAAAACCTTCCTAACTATAAAGAAGCAGATATTGCTCTAGTTGGGATAGGGAATTTGGAAGATGAAAAAGGTGCTGCCATTGAATTGGCGTCAGACCAAGTCCGTAAAAAATTATACAAACTTAAAAAGGGGTTTGGTGCTTATAAAATAGTCGATTTGGGCAACCTGAAAAAAGGGATTGATTCAATTGAAACCAGTACAAGGCTACAGGAAGTCTGTCAAAATCTATTAGAACACAATACGCTCCCAATAATTATTGGAGGTAGCCACAATTTTGATTATGCACAATACAAGGCATATGAGGATATGAATAAGCTCATCAGCTTCTTAAATGTAGATGCTTTTTTGGATATGGAAAGCGATGATGAATTACCTGAAAATCAAAAACATATTCAGCAAGTATTATTGCACGAACCTAATTACTTATTTAGTTATAGTCATTTAGCATATCAATCCTATTTAATAAACCGCGAGTCAATCGATATATTGGAAAAGCTTTATTTCGATGCCTATCGGATAGGTAGTTTACGAGACAGAATTCCAGATATGGAGCCTGTTATCAGAGATGCAGATATGCTATCGTTCGACATTACTGCTATCCGTTCATCCGATGCCCCAGGTACAGATCGATCTCAGCCATTTGGACTTACTGGTGAGGAAGCTTGTCAAATTTGCTGGTATGCAGGAATAAATGAAAAACTAAGCTCAATAGGGTTTTATGAGTACAACCCACAGTTAGATGATGACCGCTATAAAACAGCCTCTGTAATTTCCACGATGGTATGGTATTTCATTGAGGGCTTTTATCATCGTAAAAAAGAACTCAATTTTAAATCGAACGACTACATGAAATATGTGGTATCAATGCAAGGAGATCCAGAAACGTTATTGTTTTATAAAAGTAAATTGAGTGAAAAATGGTGGATGGAAGTTCCTCACCCTACCTCCAATGAAAAATATACTCGGAATAGCATTGTACCTTGTAGTTATACTGATTATGATATGGCCACAAAGGGCAACCTACCAGAACGTTATATTACCACCTATAATAAGCTCATATAACCTAGATTAAAATTGTCTTATATACGTCAATTATTATAAATTACATCAACACTTTATTATTAATGTCGTTCAACTACAAATTATCATCATTAAAATATAACATGAAAACTTACTACTTATTTCTGTTGCTGTTAATAATTGGCATAAGCTGTTCAACAAAAAATGAAAAAGAATTATCAGCACAACAAATTATAGATAAGGCTATTGAAGCAGCTGGAGGAACTCTTTTTGAAAAAGCAGAGATTGATTTTGACTTTCGAGGAAGGCATTACCGTTCCATACGAAATGGAGGTAATTATCAACACGAACGTATTTTTAATGATTCATTAGATGTAATTCGTGACGTACTGAATAATGAAGGGTTTGAAAGGTATATTAATGACTCCATTTCTACACTTACTCCTGATAGTATGAAAGTAAAATATGCTAATTCTGTTAATTCAGTATTATATTTTGCATTACTACCCTACGGATTAAACGATCCTGCGGTAATAAAGAAACACTTAGGAGAGAGTAGCATTAACAATAAAAAATATTTCAAAATTCAAATTTCATTTCATCAAGAAGGAGGAGGAAAAGATTATGAAGATGTTTTTGTTTATTGGATTGAACAACAATATTTTACAGTAGACTATTTTGCATATAGTTATGTTACAGATGGTGGTGGAGCTCGTTTCAGAAGTGCATATAATACAAGAATAGTAAATGGCATTCGTTTTTCTGATTATATCAATTATAAACCCATGAGTAAACATTATAGTGTAGATATACTTGATGAAGCCTTTCAAAAAAATGATTTAAAAGAACTTTCTCGAATAGAGGCAGAAAATATTAAAGTTAATATTAATCCGTAAAGGTTAGTTTAAGGTTTTATAGTACTTACTTTTTAAGTATTTTTATTAAATTGATTCTAGTAGTATCAACTTAATTATAATCTGTTACCTACCTTGGTTATGAAAAAAATTGCGTTTGTTTTGGCTTTTTTGGTCTCAAGTGTTGTTTTAGCAACAGATGGTGTGCCAAAAATTGTAATTAACCCACTAGGCCATTCTGGTAAAATATTTAATATTCTATACACTCCTGATGGAAGCAAAATAATCTCTGTATCTGAAGACAAAACAATAAGAATATGGGATTCTAAAACTGGTGAAATGCTTAATAAATTTGAGTCTCAAATAGGAGATGGTCCACAAGGCATGTTCTATGCTTCAGCCATATCTCCCAATGGAAAACTCTTAGCAGTAGGTGGGTATCCAGTAAATAATGAGTCAAAAAATTATATTCAAATTATTGATATTGAAAAAGGCAAACAAGTAGCAACTGCTGTTGGTCATACTAATGTTATTAATAGCCTTGATTTTGATGCTTCAGGTAAATTTTTAGCTAGTGGAAGCGATGATGGAACCATCCACCTTTGGAAAGTCTCTTATGATGAAGCATATCGAATTGCAGCGGTAATCGAAATGGGTAACCGAGTTGCCAGTGTGTCATTCAATAATAAGAATAATAAGTTAGCAGCATCAATGGATGACAGATATGTATACTTGTACGATATGAAAGGTCTTAGTCAAGGATCGAAAAAATTCACTCCACAATTGTTAAAAAAGCATAAAACTGAAGTGAAAAATATTAAATTTTCACCTGATGGAAATTATTTAGCTTCTACCTCTTATGATAACGAAGTGGTACTCTGGGATGGTAATGGCAACTATGAAATGACATTTGATAATCTTAAAAATTCCGTTAATGCGTTGACATTTTCTCATGATTCGCGAGTGTTGGTTATGATGGACGATATTGAAGGAGTAGGAAGAAGTTATTCCATTCCTAAAGGATCAAAATTTGCTGATTTCTATGCCCATGACAACACTGTTTTTTCAGCAGATTTTTCACCATCTTCAAAAGACGGAAACTATGTAGTGGCTTCAGCTGGAGGAAATAATAATGAAATTTATATTTGGAATGCGATTAATGGGAAGCACATAAAACGAATAAAGGGAAAGGGAAATACTATTTGGGATATGGAGTTCGGAACAGGAATGGAATTATTCGTGTCGAATAAATTTCTAAAGAGTGGAAAGCCTGGAAAACCTGCTTTTAAATTTGATTTCAATACTTTTCTTGTAAGCAAAAATCCTGGAAAAGCACCTACTGCCAATTTCTATAAAGCAGGTGAGAATGTTCTTCAAACAGGACCTTATAGTATCGAAATAAGTAAAGGAGAAATTCTTAATGATGAATCTGAGGATGGTAGAATTTTAGATTATGCAGTTACACCAGATGGAAGAGTAATTATTGGCAGTGATTTTTCCTTAAAAATGTATTCTTCTTCAGGTGCTTTAATGAAAGAATTTTTAGGTCATACAGGAGGAGTACGTGCTGTTGCAATAAGTCGTGATGGAAGGTATGTGGCTTCAGGAAGTGAAGACCAATCTATTAAATTATGGAATTTAGCAGAAAGCGGAGATGTTCCTAGCTTACGAGAAGTGTTTGACGACCAAGCTTGGACAGAATATTTTAATGAAATGGACGATGAGTTCAAGGAGTTAACTACTGGGAATTCAAATGAATCGTGGCTCAAAGCGATTGAGTATTTAAAGGAATATGGAGATAAAACCTACAAAGACATACAAACGGTTCATCAAAACTTAGGAGAAATTATCAGACCGTTTGTAAATTTATTTGTGTCGGATGATATGGAATGGATTTGTTGGACACCCACAGGCTATTTTCATAGCTCATCTCAGGGCGGTCAATATTTTGGGTGGCATATAAACAGAGGTATAAAACAATTGGCAGACTACTATGCTGCTGAGCAATATTTTGAAATTTTATATCGTCCTCAACAGATGCTGAAAAGTATTCAGCAAGCTAAAAGAGTAAAAGAAATTTTAATTGAAGAGGGTGAGCGTATATTTGATTTAGCCAAACTGAATCGACCTTCAGCTGGATTTTTTGATAATAGCGACCTGACTTATGGAGATAATAGAATACTTACTTATAAAGAAGGAAAATATTCTACAAAAGAAAAATCTTTAACTCTACAAGTTGACATATATGATGGAGGAGGAGGAATTAAGGAAGTAAATTTATATCAAAATGGAAAACTGATATATATTGATGATGAAGTTAAATCTATTAGTGAAGAAAATAAGTTTCGTAAAACTTATGATGTTGATCTTATGAATGGTCAAAACGATTTTAAAGTAGTTGTTCTCAACTATCAAAAGGTCGAATCCAAAGCTGATTATATTAAAATATTGTACAGTGGTGATATGTTAGCTACAGCTAATCTGTACATTTTATCAATTGGTGTAAATAAATATAAAAATCCAAAATACAATTTGAATTATGCTCAACCAGATGCAAAATCTTTTACTGATAAAGTAGTTGAAAAGGCTTCAAAAATGTTTAAAAGTGTAAAAAATATTGAAATTTATGATAACGAAGCCACAAAAGTAAATATCAATAATGCTTTTGAAGCTGTTGTGAAAGCTGCAAAACCCGAAGATGTTTTTGTATTTTATTATGCAGGTCATGGTAGCCTCGATGACCAAGATGATGATAGGTATTATTTAGTTCCTACTGATGTAACTCAACTTTATGGAGATACTGAACAATTGAAACAAAAGGCTCTGTCAGCAGATGAATTAAAAGCAAATTTGTCAAAAATTAAACCTCAAAAGCAACTTATTTTATTAGATGCTTGCCATAGTGGTGGTGCTATGAAAGCATTTAAAACTCGGGCTGCAGGTTCGGAGGAAAAAGCTTTAGTACAACTAGCACGTGCATCTGGTGTGGTACTTATAGCAGCTAGTCAATCGCAACAATTTGCAACAGAATTCGAACAGCTAGGACATGGTGTGTTTACATATTCTTTATTGGAGGCAATGGACGGAAAAGCTGATAATGGTGACGGGAAAGTTACAGTAAAAGAAATTGCACGATATATGGAAGATAGAGTACCTGAAATTAGTGAAGAATATAATGGTGAAGCACAGTTCCCTACAGGTTTTTCTCATGGGCAAGACTTCCCAATATCATTATTAGAAAATGCCACAGACGATAGCTTAATTATCGAAGAAGAGAAGAATGATGAAAATGAAGACAACTAATGGTAATCGAGTGCTAAATTCTTTCAGTTGCACATATTCTACAACTGGCGTCTGTTCCAATTGAATTTACAGGTGTACTACAAATTGAAGATTCTTTACATTTTTGCCAATAAGCTCTTGAGAAACTATTGCTGCTAAATATATGGTAGAGCCTGACTAAAATAGAACCTATTTAGGAAAAGTGTTTA
>JAOUKH010000052.1 GCA_029882685.1 Cyclobacteriaceae bacterium | reverse complement strand
ATCGAAATTGACTATGATAAATTTAATAATGATAATAAGTGGGATGGATTGAAGGGCTATGTTACCAACTCAAAACTTAGGGACAAACAAATAGTTGAAAACTACAAAAACCTGTGGCAGATAGAAAAAGCTTTTAGAATGTCGAAAACAGATTTAAGAATAAGACCAATTTACCATCGAATCAGAAATCGAATTGAAGCCCATATTTGCATATCATTTACCGCGTACAGTATTTACAAAGAGCTTGAAAGGGTTCTATACAAAGAAAAATCCACATTATCTTTAAAAAAAGCTGCTGAGCTAACACATAATATGTACCAAATAACTTTCATTCTCCCTGACTCAAAACATACTAAATCGAACCTACTGAAAATGGATGACCAGCAGGCTGAACTATACAATATTGTCATGAAAAATTTCTAGGGTGTTGCATAGCGGAAAACAGGACAGATAAAGGTAAAGTGATGCGCTTCTATGCACTAAAAATAGAAGATTATTCCTCTAAATCCTTACAAGGGATATTTGAAAAACATATCATTAAAGATGCCAAAGTGACTACCGATGAATGGCGAGGGTACAGGCCTCTTGCCAAGGATTACACCATTGAGCAGATACCCAGTAATAATGGAATGAATTTCAAAGCGTTACATACTATGATTCATCAGGTGAAATCTTGGATCAGGACTACTTATTCATGGGTAAGCGAGAAACATATTGATAGGTACTTCAGCGAATTCTGTTATCGAATCAATCGCTCACAGAGTAAGGCAACGGTATTTAACAATCTGATCACCAGAATGGCTAATGCCGAGAAGATTTACCACACGCAAATTATATGTATTTAAGTGCTGACCTCTAAATACCCAATAAAATTAGATCATTTGTTCAAAGGGAAATTTATAATTTTATTCGCTTTAGGATTATAATACCTTAAAACTTGCTTCGATTTTTTAATTATGGGATTTAGTTGCGTTATTTTTTTATTATGATATGGTGCAAAAAATGCGGAACTCTAAAATGAGACGTTGAATCAAAATAAAGCCTAACGATTTTCGTTAGGCTTTATTTATGATCAGTTGATAGTCTAATCTTTCTAATAAGTATCTTGTTAAGGATTACTTCTTACTATCGTCTACTTCTTCGTATTCTACATCTGCAACATCATCATCTCCGCCTTCTGGAGTAGCTTCAGCACCTGGCTGAGCTACACCATCAGCTCCTTGTCCTTCTTGTGCTTAGGCTCTGGAAGCATATATGTTATTTGATACATATTATGAGTGTGTTCAGCAGCCATTTTTAAAGATAAAGTAGGTTTTCTTTGTGAAGTACTCTTTCAAGCTCTTTGTAAATACTGTATGCGGTGAATGATATATAAATATGCGCTTCAATTCGGTTACTGATTCGATGATAGATTGGCCTTATTCTTAAGTCTGTCTTTGACATTCTAAAATCCTTTTTTATCTCCCATAGGTTTTTATAGTTTTTTTAGAACTGAAACTAATCACATTTGATGATAACAAAATTAAATATTTCTTCCTTTTTAAATTATTAAATTTTATGTTTACTATTGTAATAAACTAACTTTTAACTAAAATAAACAGTATGAAGAAGATTTTACTCTTTAGTTTCATGTTGTTGTCTGCACTTGTAACTGAGTCGTGGGCACAGGAACGAACAATATCTGGAAAAGTTACTTCTGCCGAAGACGGAAGTACAATGCCAGGTGTTAACGTTGTTCTTAAAGGAACAACAAACGGTACCATTACAGATGTTGATGGTAACTATAAACTTTCAGTTCCTTCAGAAGGAGGAATATTGACTTTCTCTTTTGTTGGTCTTACCACGGAAGAAGTTGAAATTGGCACCCAATCAGTTATTGATTTAGCAATGTCTGCAGATGTTAAGCAATTGTCTGAAGTTGTAGTAACTGGTGTAGCTGGTGAAACTGATAAAAGAAAACTTGGCTTTAGTGTTGGTACTGTAGGAGCAGATGTAATAGAAAATGCACCTGGTGTTAATGCTGCTACTGCTCTGCAAGGAAAAATTGCGGGAGTAACAATTACTCAACCAAACGGAGCTCCAGGGTCGGATGCTGCTATTAACTTAAGAAGTGCTGTTACTTTGATGGGGAGTCAATCTCCATTAATAATTATTGATGGAATATTAACCCAAGGCGATGGTAATTTAAGAGATATTAACTCTGAAGATATTGCGTCAATTGAGGTAGTTAAGGGTGCTGCAGCTGCATCAATGTATGGATCGCGTGCGGCTAATGGTGTGGTCAATATTATTACTAAAAAAGGAGCAGAAAAGGCTGGATCAACATCAGTTTCTATCCGTAATGAGTTTGGACAATCATTTATGGGTAGACAAATGCCACTTGCAACACATCATCCATATGAGATGAGTGCTACAGATCCTACTGTTGTAGATTACAGTCAAATTTCTCCAGGTCAAATTGCGGATAATGAATATTCTGTTGTAAATGATCTTCAGAGTGAAACTTTCAATCCAGGTCAGTTTATGACAAATACTATCTCAATTGGGTCTACTTTTGAGAAAACCAGAATGTTTGCTTCTTTTAGCAATTCTCTTCAATCTGGTGTGGTGCCACTATCTACTGGTTATGACAGACAAAATGTACGACTGAACTTAGATCATGAAATTTCAGATAAATTTTCATTAAGGATGACTAGCATGTATTCTGAATCAGAAAATGACAATATTCCACAAGGTTCAGGCTCCCCTTTTTATACACTATTATTCTTACCTCCTGATGTCGATTTGCACTCTAAAAATGAAGAAGATGGGTCAAATTACAACTACGATGTTGGTGAGCCTGCATCTCTTGAGAGAAATCCATTATACACAATTGCTAATGTTGACAGAACAACAAAGAGAAATAGATTCTTAGGTGGGTATACACTAGAATACAGACCAATAGACGCATTGAAGATAGAAGGTTCATACACTTTAGATAGAACTAATAATCAATATGAACAATTCATTGCTAAGGGGTATTTGAGTGACGATTTTTCAGGTGTGGCCAATGGAAATATAAGACGAACATTTAATACTACTCGATATGAGACTTTATCTGGTAAAATGACATTTAATAAAGAATTTGGTGACTTTAATGTTATTGGGCAAGGATATGTTCTTCAAGAAAAGAGTATTGGTAGTTATACAGCAGTAGAAGCTAACGATTTTATATTTAGAGGGGTTAGGTCTTTTAGTAATACAGGATTGGATCCAGATTCAGGATTAAACCGTACTACGTCTGATTCAGAGGATATAGAAGAAATTACTCAAAATTTTTATCTGATTGCAAAAGTTGATTATCAGGGCAAGTTAATTGTTGATGGGTTATTTCGTCAAGATAAGTCTTCATTATTTGGAGCGGATAACCGAAGTAATTTATTTTATAGAGCATCATTGGCTTATAGATTGACTGAAGACTTTGATATTCCTCAAGTACAAGAATTGAAAGTAAGAGGTTCGTATGGTACTGCTGGGAACAGACCTACGTTTGTTGCTAGGTACGAAACATATGATAATGGAGTAAAAGAGAATGTGGGGAATGAGTTGTTGAAATCACCAGTATCTACAGAAATTGAAGTTGGTTTAGATGCTGAGTTTTTAAATATGTTCAATTTAAATTTTTCTTATTCTACTACCAACACCGTTGATCCTTTATGGAATAAAGATTTAGCTTCAATAGCAGGAGGCTTTAAACAACAATGGCAAAATTTAGATGCTGAGGTTAAAGGGGATGTGTTAGAATTGACGTTAGGTGCTAAAATCATTGATAAAAATGATTTAACAGTATCATCTAATTTAATTTTTAGTAAGGTGACTCAAAAAATTATACGCTTTGACAATGCACCTTTCTTATATGGACCGTCAAATGCATTCATCCTACAGGAAGGATCTAATTTAGGTGTGATTTATGGAGAAAAATTTGCAAGAAGTATAGATGAACTATCCATAAGCCAGCAGGAAGCAGATACTTATGTTATAAATAGTGACGGGTATGTAGTTCGAACTTCTGAAATAGGAACAGTTGATGAAAAAGCAATAATTGTTCAAGATGAAACAGGTAATACCAAATTTGAAATTGGTGACATTGTTCCTGATTTTAATCTTGGGTTAAACTTTACTGTTAATTACAAAGGTATTAGATTGTATGCATTGTTTGATTGGAAACAAGGAGGTGACATTTATAACCAAACGAAACAGTGGACAATGCGTGAATTGAGACATGCTGATGTAGATCAATCAGGGAAGCCACAAGCTGAAAAAAAACCTGTAAATTATTATGCTAATTTCTACAACGTAAATGCTACTACAGATTATTTTATAGAAGATGGAGGTTTCTTGAAGTTTCGAGAACTTGCATTGAGCTATAATTTACCTCAAAGTATTTTAGACCCACTTAAAATTTTTAAAGCTGTTAAAATAGGTATAGTGGGTAGAAATTTATTAACATTCACAAAGTATACTGGTTATGATCCTGAGGTAGCTTCAACAGGAGATGCTAATGGTGATTTTGGTGATCAATACTTTGGTTTTGACGGATTTGGATATCCTAATTTTAGAACATTATCAGGTTCTATTGAATTTAAATTTTAATCCATAAAACAATGAGAAAAATAAAATATATTTTAGGACTTGTGCTCCCATTAATTTTTGTAATGGGATGTGCTGATTTAGAGACTGAAAACTTAAATAATGCAGATGTTAAGCGTGTACTAGAAGATCCAAATGAATTTTTAGGATTGGTGCGTGCGCAGTATAATACAGCATGGCATAATACGCAGCATTATAATTCAGCTCCCGCTCAACCTGCCACAACCATGGCGGATTCATATACGTCTTCTTGGGGGAATTTTGGCATGAGAGATATGTCAAGTGAACCCAGAAAGGCATTAGACAATACGCAAACGTATAATTATGCTGTTGTATTTGAACGTGCTTATGAAAACAATTACTCTATCATTGGTTCAATGAATGATATATTAAGGATTTATAAAGATGATCCAACTGTTATATCTAGAGATGCTAATGATAATGACGTTACGGAACAAGTAAAATCAGAGGCATTGTTTTTAGTTGGGATGAGTTACGGCAATATTGGGTTAATTTACGATAAGGCGGTATTCGTGGATGAAAACATAGCATTGGCTGATGTGGTTGTTGAATTTTCTACAGCGGCAGAAATTGTAGATTTTGCAATACAAAAATTTGATGACGCTATAGCAGCAGCTAATAGGGCTCCTGATTTTAGTGTGAATGGATTTAATGGATTATCAATAACAAAAACTGAGTTTATAGAGTTGATAAGAACACTTCAAGCAAAATATAAGACTTATGTTTCAAGATCAAGTGTTGAAAATGATGCAAATGATTGGGCAACAATATTGAATTATGTAAATGCTGGTATAAAACAGGATTTTGCACCAATTGGAGATGGAAATACGTGGTGGGATGGATACAAGTATTATGGAACTGAAGAAGGCTGGTCTCGTGTGGATATGCGTGTCGTGAATATGTTAGATCCTGCACAACCTTCTCGATTTCCAGAAGATGGTTCACATCCATTACCAGAATCAGTTACAGGTGATAATAGATTATTTAGTGATATGCAATATCTTGTAGATATTCCATTTAGAGCTAATAGAGGATTGTATCATTACTCTCATTATCACTATATTAGATATGGTTATCACTATCCAAATGCTACAGGAGATATGCCACATACTCTTTTATCCGAAAATGACTTAATTAGAGCAGAAGCTTTAATTAGAACAGGAGGAGATAAAGCTACTGCAGCTTCGTTGATTAACAATACGCGTGTTACCAGAGGTGGATTGACAGCTGTTAGCGCAGCGGATACTGATGCCGTACTTTTACAGGCAGTAATGCATGAGCGATATATTGAACTTTTTGCTACTATGGGTGGAATAGCTTATTATGATAGACGTAGAAGCCCAGATGATACAGGTTCTTTTGCACCATACACTGGTTTACAACCAGGAACAGCAAAAGAGTTTCCTATACCAGCAAAAGAATTGGGTCTTCTAAATGAAGAGATATATACATTTGGAGGGCAATAATCAAGGTTATAACCACTATTGTGAAATGTATTCACAGTAGTGGTTTCAATCAATAAAACTAAAAATTATGAAAAAAATAAATTTAGGAATAGTAATGATGATGATTTTTTCATTGTCAGCTTGCTTTGAAGAAAATGATTTAAGTGGCCCCATTACACCAGCAGAAATGGAACTTACTGTTACTGATGCAAATGGTGCTGCAGTAAGTGGAGCAACTGTTGATTTATTTGCTAATAATAGCGATTATATTGAATTTTCTAATGTATTAGCTACCAAAACAACAGATGGTCAGGGAGTGGTTGTTTTTTCTGCCGCAGAAATGATAGACGCTAGTAAGTTTCACTTTAGTGCAAAATCAGGAGATTTAAGAAACTGGAATGGAATAAATAACAGAGAACTTATGGTATCTAATGGTCGATCGGAAGTTTCTACATCGCTTGGTGCGGTTACATTATCTTCAGCTATTTCAGGACCAGCTACAGCTATTTCAGGCACTACTGTTACTTTATCTGTTGCTGCTTTTCCAGGTAGCTATACGTGGTCTATTGTTAGTGGCACTAATGGTACAATTGATAATCCTGCAAGTAATGAAGTGAATATAGCATTTGATCAGAATTCTGTTGATGAAATTGTTACTGTAGAGTTGTCTTATGCACCCGATGGATTTGTAACACAAACTTTCACGCATGATATTTTAGTCACTGCATTTTGTCCTATTGATGTGCAAATAATAGATGGAGCTTTAGTTGGTGGTGATATTACTATTGATGGCTTGGGTTGGCCTGCTTGGAATAGTCAAGTTGTAACTACTAAAACAGGTGACAACAATCTGATACTAGTTACTGGTTTAGGAATTGGATGGATGGAAGATTTTTGGGGTGAGGTAATTACTAATATGGAAACTGTTAATATGGAAGTGGACGATTTTGGGTTGTATGTTACAATCCCAACACAAGCATATATGGAAACCACGTACCAAGGTGCGGCACAAGATCCTTATACTATTTCAGGTTCTGGTATAATAGATGGTTGTAATGGAACAATAACTATTGAGTATGAACTTACAAACTATGGTACGGACTGGGGTACTTGGTGTAACGTAAATGGTTATAGCTCGGATGCAGTATTTACTGCAGTTTTAGATCTACCATAAAAGGAAATGTAAATTTTCCTTAAAAACAACAAAGGATGCTTCAACTGAAGCATCCTTTGTTGTTTTTTTTAAGTAAAGCATTCATTCAAGTTTAAGTTGAGAACAGTTAATATATCATGATTAATATAAGAAATACCATTTGGATTACTATTCTTGTTATTTTTCAATCATGCAGTACTCATAAAAAAGAAATATCTGGAAATAAAATATCCATTAATTTTACACAGGATATTCAAGAAGATGAATGGTTTAAAATAGATGGCACAAAATTTATTTTATTAAAACCTGATACATTGTCGTCTAGTGCATCATTGGAAGATATGGATAATATTGGTGTCAATGAAAATGTAGGATACATGTCACCAACATATACTTACACAAAGAGGGGTAATAATTGGGTAGATCATAAATTGACTCGTGGTGTAATGGCTAGCAATTTTGTCAGATTGACTCGATTGCTAAAATTAGATCAGGTTTATTTGTTTGAAGGAAATAAAATTACTGTATTGATGTCTGGAAAAGTAATACTAAGTAGAAAGGACGGTGAAGTTATGGTGATTAAAATGTCTGAAGGGTTTAAAGATAATATAGAAGTTGTTGAGTAACAAGGGCATTATTTCCCCAAAACAAAATCCTCTAAGACAAGTATATCCATATCAGTTTTTAAAAAACAGCGTATTGCATCTGCAGGGCTACAGACTATAGGCTCATCCTTTACATTAAAAGAGGTATTTATTAATATTGGGTAACCAATCTCTTTTTCAACCGATTGAATTAATTCATGGAAATCTGAATTTGTTTGTTTGTCAACTGTCTGAACCCTTGCAGAATTATCGACATGAGTTATAGCGGGTAGTCTAGAACGTTGAATTTGTAATTTATCTAGACCTATTGCCTCTAAATTGTTTGCGATAAGGTATTCGTCTTTCACGTCACATGTCATTAACATATATGGGCTTTCAACTTCGATATTAAAATATTCACCTGCTACTTCTTTTAAAACAGATGGCGCAAATGGTCGAAATGATTCTCTGAATTTAATTTTTTGATTAATAACGCTCTGCATATTTATATTACTCGGATTTCCAATTATGCTTCTGTTTCCTAGTGCTCTTGGGCCAAATTCCATCCGCCCTCTAAATACACCAATTACTTTATTGCCTTTAACCGACTTTGCTAATATAGCATCAAGTTGTGTTTTATCTTCAAAATATTTATAGCGTAGGCTATTTTTAGTGATAGCTGATTTTATTTCTTCATCTTCAAATTTAGGACCCAAGTATGCCCCCTTCATTTTATCAGTTTTCCCATCAAATGTTCTTTTTTTGTTCATAAATCGATAATAGGTAAGAAATGCTGCTCCAAGAGCCCCTCCAGCATCACCAGCTGCAGGCTGAATCCATATATTCTTAATTGGAGTTGAAGATAATATTTTGCCATTTATTACACAATTGAGTGCTACGCCTCCTGCTAAGCATAAGTTATCTATTTTATAGGTATTATATAAGTTGTTTGCTAATCTTATAACTACAGTTTCAATTACTTTTTGAATAGAAGCAGCTATATTCATATGAAATTCAAGAAGATCACTTTCAGGTAGGCGTCTTTTGTTACCAAATAGTTTATTAAAATGCTTGTTAGTCATTGATAAACCAGTGGTGTAATTGAAATACTTCATATTTAACCTGAACGACCCGTCTGATTTTACATTAATAAGATGTGTCATTATGGTATCGTAATGTATTGGGTTTCCATATGGAGCAAGACCCATTACTTTATACTCTCCTGAATTTACTTCAAACCCTAGATAATATGTAAATGCAGAGTATAGCAACCCTAAAGAATGTGGAAAATGAATTTCCTTATGAATTTTAAAATTGTTTTCCTCTCCGATTGCAAATGATGAAGTCACCCACTCCCCTACACCGTCCAGTGTTATAATTATTGATTTTTTGTAGGGAGAAGGAAAGAATGCTGAAGCTAAATGTGATTCATGATGTTCTGTAAAAAGTAGATTTTCACCTTCCCAAGCGGTGTCGATAGTTTTAAGTTGTTTAATGATATCTCTTTTTAAAAATAACTTATGTTTTAGCCATATGGGCATGGATTTTAAAAATGATATTATTCCTTTAGGAGCATAGCTTAAATATGTTTCAAGTAAACGTTCAAACTTAAGGAAAGGTTTTTCATAAAAAGTAATATAATTAACCTCGTGTAACTTAACCCCAGCTTCCTTGAGGCAATATTCTATCGATTTTTCTGGAAAAGAGGGGTCGTTTTTAATTCTGGAGAATCTTTCTTCCTGTGCTGCAGCTATTATTTCTTCATCTTTCAGAATGCAGGCAGCACTATCATGATAATATGCTGAAATACCAAGATTGTACATTAAAATAGAGAGTATATAAAGGGAGCTAGAGAAGAACCCTCAACAAGAACAATTAAAAACCCTAATAGAAAAAGAATAAAGATTAGTGGGGCTAGCCATAATTTTTTTCTACTCTTCATAAATAGCCACAGTTCTTTTAAAAAACTTATCATTTCAAAATTGATTTATCATACTAGTACTTGAGTCGTTTACTTTTCTGTCTATCCAATAGGTAGTTGATTCCTTGTCAAACCCTCGTTTCATTGGATCGTGTTTTAAAATTCGCAGTATAATTGCCATTGGTGTTATAATGAAAAAGTATATTAATGTTAAAAGTATTACGGAATTAATAAGACCTAAATACTTTCCTATGAAGTCCCAAAAAATACGTAAAGGATTTAATACATTTGGTGCAAGTAGAGCCACAACTATCAAAATCAATCCTCCCATTAAAAAAATCACCCTAGTCGAGGAAAGAACGATCTGATTATATATTAGAATTAGAAGAAGTACTGTCCCAATAATTAGTCCGAATTGTCTATTTTTCTTAAAATTGTTCATCTGCACTTCTTTGTTTTACAATTTCTAAAAGTTTAAGTGCTTGTTGATTATTATTATCAATGCGCAAAGCCCTTTCAATATGCAGTTTACTTTTATCATATTCTTGAAAAAAAGCATAAGCTCCTCCTTTATTAATCAAAATCTTTATGTCTAAGGAGTCATCTACGATAGCACTAATTTCTTTAAGCGCACGCATGGTATTTTTATCAGCAAAATTAATGTATTTTTCAGCTAATTGTAGTGCGTTTTTTTCTTGTTTAGTTTTTAGTAAACACTTAATGGAAGCAGAGAGTATTTCTTTTTTAGGTGATGACTGCAAAAGTTGTTTGTAAATTACTAGTGCTTTTTTATAATCTTGGTTGTAATAATGTGCTTCGGCTAACATGATTTTAGGATTTACAATGTTTGAAAATTCCTGTGAAAGTGCCTCAGAAATTTTAATAGCCTTTTGATATTGTTTTGAATTCATGTAATGGTCATATAATTTATTACAGGCTTCTGCCCAAGAAATTTCACCTATAAATTTCTTATATGATAGTTGCTCTTCGATTGTACTTGGGATAAAACTTTCTTTGGATTGTTCATTAAATGGCCAACCATTTTTGAGTTTTGTTATTAATAAATGACCTGAAATGGAATCAATGTTTGTCACACACCTTTCTTTGATAATTTCTTTTAATGATGATGTATTAATTGTTGAGTCTTCAATTAATTGATATGCTAAAATAGTCTTATAAAAAGAATAAGATATAACAGATAAACCATATAGATTAGGATGTAAGTGTTCTATCATTACCTCATCACCTATTATGCCATTTTTGGAAGCATCTTGTAAATCTTTTTCTGTATCAACTACTATAGCTTTATTTTTTAGAGCACTTTTAGTTATTATAGAATTCATGCTTTTTGGGGCACGAAATCGTAGTAAATCCAATTCTTTGGCCAAATGATAATGATAACTTGCGGATATTTGATCTTCTAATGCCAGATAACAATTCCCGATGTTAAAATTTAATGCTGCATGACTGGAGTCAATGGCTTTAGCTTTGATGAATGATTGCAATGCACTATCATAATTTTCACTAGTTAAATAATTTAAACCTTTCTGATAGTTTTGTTGCCAATTTACAGAGTCGTAATTCATAAGATGACCCGAAATAAAGGGGTGTTGACCTTTGACATTACTAGCTAATGTCCCTATAAAAACAGGAATATTATTGGATTTATATTGAGCTAATATTAGATCAAGATTATCTGAAAACTGTTGTAGACCATTGTTGTAGAGTTTACCATTCAAAGGTATTTCTTGTTCTTTCACCATCCTAGACATTAAAGTTTCGTCTGTAGTATTATTGTTAATTTGAACAGAAACAATGGATTTAATAATACTTCTAAATAATTGAATAATTCGTACGTTGCGATATTTTAGATAAAAATTGATAAGCTTAGGGCTTTTCCCTAGAGATTGAGTTGAACCAATTCCAAAAGCACCATAATATTCATTGTGTCCTGCATAAATTAATACAACATCAGGATTTTGCTCTATAATCTCTTCAGTGAAATCCAATAGCGTGTATGAGTTGACTGCAGTAATTGCTGTATTTATCACTTCTATTTTCTTCTCTGGAAAAGTTTGTTGCAATATTTTTTCAAGTTGTCGAGGAAAAGATGCACCATGATTGAATGGAAAACCAGCAGTAGTAGACCCCCCTTGAACGAAAATGCGAAATTCGTTTTTTGGTTTGTTTTTCAAAAAAAACTCAAGTTGTGTACTAACTTGAACTTGTGCAGATCTGAAATACCTCCTTGATATTTCAGGGTTAATAACCATATAATTAGAATCTGTTTTATCGGCAATAAAAAGGGGGTAGCTATTTCCGTACTGGAAAATGCGTAGACTTATCTCAATAAGTATAAAAAATACTATCGGAATGGATATTGTTATGCTGTAAAAAGCATTTTTTTTAAGGGATGATTTTATTGACATAAAATCAATCTTTGATTAATTTATTAGGCTTTGAATTATTTTGTGTTTCAAAAATAAAATCAGATATTTCTACTAAATTAGAACCAGCTAATTTTTTTGATTGTATAAATCTATCGTTGACAAGTTCTTTATTTGTTTCAATAACAATACTGTTCGGAAAGTCATTATTCAACCTGATTTTGTAATTGTTGACAAGGTACTTTACATATAGCTTGTGGTTATTCAATGCAATAACTTTTAGATATTGGGCTGTATTATTTTTTTCAATTATAGAAATATCGAATTCAAAAACATCAGTAATAAAAGTAGTCTGTTCGTTAGTGGTAATGCTAGCAAAAGCGTAGGCTATTTGCGGTTTGTCTTGTGCATATAGGTTACTAATAAACATGAACGTTATAAAGAACAGGAAGCGATCGGATTTCATAATAATAAATTGGTTAATAACTTAACTCAAATATACAAATCTATGATAAATAAAGCTTTATTGATATTGCTGTTTTGTGCCTTACCATTGATGTTGAACGCGCAAGATAAAATAGAAGTGACTATAATTAATACTGATAGTACAACGGTATCCAGTGTATTAAGAAACAATTCTCTCGATGATATTAGTAATACATTACTTTTGGTAAACAGCGAAGAATATTCCCCACAACAAATTGCGGGCTTCATTTTACATTGGGAAGGAGAAGAAACAGAATTTGTATCTAAATCAGTAGTATTTCAAAATGATGCAGGATAAGATTGATGGAAATATGTTCTTGGTAACGAGATAAAGGGTACTACGCTATTAGTCTTTATAAAATGTATTAGGAGAAAGACGGAACATTTTATTGCTAAAAAAGTTAATTCATAGTAATTAAGAATTATTCAAATTTAATATAGCCCATTCTTTTATAAAAAGATCAATCGGAAAAAACAACATATATTATTGGAGATTGTTCAAAAGCTAAATATGAAGAAACCCAAAATATTTTTTATGTAACAAGATTAATAAATATAGCTAAGTTCTAATGCATAAAGTGGGTTTAATATACAAATATGGGAGTAGATACATGAGTTAAATTAGTAAAGCATAGAAAGAGGCAATTATTCTATACCATACAATAATATGATTATCATGTGTTATGTTCATATAAAGTATTAATTTGACTTACTATAATAGAATGGTTTTTAATTAATAATGGAAATTCGACTTTTAATAACGGTTTTATTTTTTTTAATATTGTTTAATTTGAGCAATGCTCAATCTAACGATAGCACATTAATAGCTGCACTTAAAGAAATTGAACATAAATTTGAGGTTAGGATTGTCTATAAATCAGAATGGTTTGAAGGATTTAATTCTCCTCAAAAATTAAATAAAGATACTTATGCAGAGGCATTACGTAGGCTGTTTGAAAATACGGGATTTGCATTTGTGGAATATAACTCCACTATCTATATTATAAGAGCAAACACGGTAAGCAAGGATTTGGCATATCTTATAAAAATAAATTCTATTTTAAACGAGGCTACAACAAAAGACATTATTTCTTCTTTTGATAAACTGAGTTATTTTGAAGCAAGTGGTGTAATTGTCGATGGAAAAACTGGAGAAGCCTTGGTAGGAATTTCAATTATTGATGAAGTGAGTAAAATTGGAGTAACTTCCTTTATTGATGGATCGTATTCTTTAAAACTACCAATTGGAAACCATGTGCTAAATTTTTCTGGTGTAGGGTTTGAAAATGTATCACAAAAAATCACTTTAAATTCAAATCAAATTATTAATGTAGAGATGTTCGAACAATCACTCCTTATCGATGAGGTTATAATATCAGGAAGCACACTAACTGAAGGTTTAGAATCAAATCAAACAGGTAAAGAAGTAATGAAGATAAGTACTATCAAGAAAATCCCTGCATTTATGGGGGAAGTGGATGTTATAAAAAGTATGGCTTCCATACCTGGTGTTAATACAGTAGGAGAGGGGGCTAATGGATTTAACGTGAGGGGAGGAAATACTGATCAAAATCTAATTTTATTTGATGGGATTCCTGTTTTTAATTCGTCTCACTTGTTTGGGTTTTTCTCCATATTCAACCCAGATGTAGTTAATGATTTTACTTTATATAAAGGTGGTGTCCCTGCTCGCTTTGGTGGTAGAGGTTCTTCAATATTAGAAGTAAATAGTCGTAATGGTGATATGAGTAGGTATCAATTGTCGGGAAGTATTGGTCTAATTTCAAATAAATTGACTTTGGAAGGCCCAATATTAAAAAATAAGTTATCTTTTTTATCATCAGTTCGTTTAGCTCATCCTACTTGGTTATTTAAATATGTTCCTGATGATGAAATTAAAAATAGTAAGGCTTCATTCAAGGACATTAATCTTAAAATACATGGTGAAATAACTGATTATGTTAGGTTCTCTTCAAGTAGTTATATTGGTATGGATAATTTTAAGTTTGCCATGGATACTACTTATTTATGGAATGCATATGGGTCTTCATTCTCATTAAATAAAGCAACTGAAAATATATCTTGGGATATAACAGGGATGTATTCAAATTATGAAAATACTATAAAAGGAAAGATGACTTATCTAGAGTTTGATTACTCAACTTCTATTACAATTATAGGGATTAAAGGAGGTTATCAATATTATTTTAATAAGAACGACTTTGTGGATTTTGGGATTGAAGCAAATTATTATAATAGCAATAATGGTCAGTTAAAACCAGATTCAGAAAATAGTAGTATCAATGAATATGAGGTTGAGAATGATAAAGCTATGGAGAATAGTGTTTTTGCTTCTATTAACAAGGAGGTGGGTGATTTTTCGTTTATAGGAGGAGTTCGATACTCTTACTTCTCGAATGTTGGATCTGCTCAGGAGTTTTTATATGCCAATAACTCATTGCCAACAAAGAGGAATGTAATAGACTCTGTTCGGCACGATACTGGGAGTTTTTTTGGAAAACATTATGGTTGGGAGCCTCGATTTAGTGGAAAATGGCAAATTAATAACAGTAGTAGTGTTAAAATAGGTTATAATCGTATGAGACAGTACATGCAAATGATTTCAAAAAGTACTTCCATTTCACCTAATGACTTCTGGAAATTGTCTGATCAATATTTTCAACCTTTAATCACGGATCAGGTTAGTGTTGGATATTATAAGGTGTTTAGCCTATATTCGATTTCAAGTGAGGTGTATTATAAATATCTACAAAATCTTATCGAAAATAGAAATGGAAAATCAACATTTTTGACTAATCAATTAGAAACTTCTATGGTTTACGCACAAGGAAAGTCGTATGGTGTTGAAACCAAAATTGAAAAACGAGGAAAATTAAGTGGTTGGTTAATATATACCTATTCTAAATCGTTAAGGAAGCTTTATGAGGTTCAAGGGTATGAACCTGGTTTCAATAATGGTTTTTATCCTTCTGATTTTGATAGACCGCATAATATGAATGTTAATTTAAACTACCAGTTAAAAAGAAGAGTAAATGTATCCGCAAATTTTGTCCTTATATCGGGAAGACCAATTACAACACCTACTTCAGCCTATTATATCAATTCTCAATTGATTGTAGATTATAATGAAAAAAATAATGAAAGAATTTCAAACTATCACAGATTAGATTTATCCTTAACGGTTGATACAAATCTTAAAAAAGACAAATGGTTTGAAGGTAGTTGGGCATTTTCTGTTTATAATATATACGGAAGAAAGAATCCTTTTTCTATTTATTTTGATACGGTAGGTCAAGGGAAATACCCTGTTGCATATCAATTATCTATTTTAGGAAATGCTTTTCCTGCTATTTCTTATAATTTTAGAATAAAATGAAAGCTAAACTAATATTCCTTTTTATAGTTTCAACTATTTCCTGTATTGAAAGAGTAAATATAGAAATTGATGCTGGATCTGATTTACTAGTAGTTGAAGGAGGAATCACTAATGATAATGGACCTTACGAACTAAAGCTATCACTAACCACTCCATATAGTACAGACCCGTCTCTTTTTGGACAAGAAAGGTTGCTCCATGGAGCTAAAGTTTACGTAATTGATGTAGATGACAATACTTACACACCTATGGAGATGGTTCGGGATGGGTATTATTATACCCCAACATCCTTTAAAGGAAAAATTGGACATAGTTATTATGTGGAAATTACTTGGAATGAAAATGTTTATGAATCAAGTATAGAACAAATTAAGAAAGTGCCAGATATTGACACTATATATTATAGACAAATTGAGGGTACAGAAAATCTTGGTTTATATGCTGATTTTCAAGATGGTGATTTGAAAAATGAATTTTATTTATGGAGGTGGGAAGGATATTATCAATTATTGTCTAGACTACCTGGTCCACCAGATTACCCTGACACTTTTGACTGTTGCAACGTTTGCTATGTGCCCTTACAGAACTTAGAGGTAAATTTGTTGGAGGACAGATTAATTAATGGCAATAAAATCAAGGAGCATTTAATAGCTAATATAGCTATAAATGAACCAGCTGGACCTACCAGTTTATTAATTAATATTGAACAATTGTCTATTAGTGAAAAAGAGTTTGAATTTTGGAGCAGGGTTAAAGAGCAAAATGAAAATGAGGGAGGACTTTTTGATCCTATTCCTTCAAGGTTGACTGGTAATATGAAAAATGTTACTAAAAAAGATGAATACGTATTAGGGTATTTTAGTGTAGCAGGAATTAAGAAGTCTAGAATTAAAATAGAAAGGGGGAAATATTCCAATGAATTACCTTATTTCGGCCCACCCAATACCTTTGATTGCCGATCGTTAATGCCCAATGCAACTATTATTAAACCTGAATACTGGGATTAATTATGGTAAAACAAATATTATCATATTTACTTATTGCTTTATGGTCTGTCGTTCTTGGAAAGGAGAATGATACAGGGTCAATAAATTTAAAATTGGATAAGGGTTCGAGTATATATTATGCTTCTGAAATTGTTGAATTTTCTTTGAAATTGGAATTATTGCCTCAAAATGTAAAATCTAAATTGATACGACTTGTGCTTTTTGATTCATTAGGAAATGATATAGTGAACAAGTTGTTTTTGGCACAAAATGGGATAGTACTGAAAAGCACATTTTTAATAACTAAAAATACACCAACAGGAACATATGTATTAAAGTGTTTTGAATCAACAAATGATAAATCTATACAAGACTATAGTATGCTGATCTATGTGGTTAACACAAATACTTTTAGTCAAGATGATGTTACATTAAGAAATGATATTGACATCCCACCCTATGAATATAGTTATGGAAATCCGATAATTATTAAAGGAATATTGTCGAAAAATGATTCTCCATTATCTTATAAAATAGTTACTATGCAGTCTAGGGGAGAAACAAATTTATTTTCATATACAGTAACAAACGAGTCTGGTGAATTTACTTTTTATGATAGTCTGTTTGGAACTAATGAGTTATTATTTAGCTCATTTAATACAGGTCAGACCAATGTGAAAATTGATTTTGTAAACTTTAACTATTTTATGAATAAAAGCGGTGTAGAATGTACACCTTATAAGTTACCTTATTGGGTTATTAAGAAACAGGAACAACTGAAAGAATTAGTAGTAAATATAAATTACACAAATAATAGTATTGAAAAAATGGATATACAACTAATTGATAGTTCTTTTGATGAACATTTGATATTGCAGGAATATGTTCCGTTATTAACAATGAAAGAAACCATTATTGAACTAGTACCTCTAAAGAAGATAAAGGAAAAAAATGGTAAAACATTTTTATTTTTATTGAATGACATAGATAACTCTTATCATAAGAAAGAACCACTATATTTGATTGATAGGTTTCTTGTAAATGATTTCAATAAAATTTTAACATTAGATATAGATAGAGTGATTATGATAGAAACATTGTATAAAACACATGATTTTGAAACTATTATAGAAAGGTTCTCACAATATGGTATTTTTTCTGTCATAACTAAAAACAGAGATTATATTCCAGATAGTGGGCTTTATATGAAAATAGATGGAATAGAAAATAGGAAATAATTATAATAAAAATATAGCACTCGATCATAAAAAAAGCCTAACGATTTTCGTTAGGCTTTTTTTTAGGCATAATACTGAAAAATGGTTGGTAAAACCCTTGTAACAATCAGTATATCATATACTTACAGAAGTTTTTATGAAATGCGTTTCATAAAGACTTTTTTGTAGAATGAAACATGTAAAAAAAACGTTGTTGGGCTTGCGGCTAGGGAAATCGCTTTTAAACTTTTAAGAGATTAGCTCTATAATTATCATCAAGTGCAGCGAGTAATCTTTTAGAGGGTTTACTTTTTTTAGTTGACCTCTCTTTATCAATTAAAGATAGTGCTATTTTAGCGATGATATTGTAGTTCAAGGCAGAATTTCCTTTCTTTTTCAGAGAGTCATCTTCTTTGAATACCACATCCAAATTCCAATGGAGGTTGTTTTCTACTGCCCAATGACTTCTGATTGCTTTGTTGATTTTTGCTGCATTAGCAGACATTGAGGTGATGTAGTGTCTGGTTTGGGAGGACTCCTCCCCAGATTGTTTATCGACCCGTTTTGAAGTGATTTTGACAATACTTTTCAATCCTGGCCAGTTCTCCTTGTCATCAAGAAAATCCAACTGATCAATGACTTGACATTTTCGACACTCTATTCTGCCATGTCCTATATCAGTTGTTTTGTTCTCTTCTTTTATATCCGATATCGAAAAGATTTTTTCGACTTGTTCTTTAAGCTCTTTTTGATTGCCTTTTACCATCAAAATATAATCTGCCCCTTATCAACAATGGTATTTGCTATAGCTTTTTGACATCCCATTGCATCAATGGTGACGATACAGCCCTTGATAGCAATAAGCTCTAATAAATGTGGAATAGCGGTAATTTCATTGCTTTTAGAATCAACGGCTTGTTGTCCGAGACATAGCCTGTTTTCAGATGCAAATGCAGAAACTACGTGCATGGCAGATTTGCAAGCAATCTTATGAGCTGATCCACAAATGGTTTTTCCATCAATGGCAATCACTTCCCCATTGGTAAGGGTTGCTATTGAATCGATCCAGTTAATAAAACACTGGCTAAAAACATCTGTGTCCAATGCAGCAAATACATCCCCCAAAAC
>JAOUKH010000051.1 GCA_029882685.1 Cyclobacteriaceae bacterium | reverse complement strand
TATTAGAAAACCTCCAGGTAGTGGCACTAAAAATGCTACACAATTCAAAGGAAGGTTTGATAAATTCTTTATTTCACCAGGGTTTGACACTCGATATATAGGATACCAAGGAAACATCAAAGGACAGAAAAAACCGCTTAAAGGTGGAGGAAGCATTACTAGAAGTGGGTGGAACAATAAAGGAAATGCGCTTATTAGAAAACCTCCAAGTAGTGGCACTAAAAATGCTACACAATTCAAAGGAAGGTTTGATCGATTCTTTATTTCACCAGGGTTTGATACTCGATATATAGGGTATCAAGGAAACATCAAAGAAAGAAGGAAAAAAGATTACAAACATAACCCTAATTCTCATGAAGATGCATTAAAAACTGTAGCACCAAAATCTAGTGCTTACAAAGCCATGACATTTCAAGGCAATTTTAAATCGAAAAAAACTTATAAAAAAGGAATGCATCCTAGTGCTAAATACACAACATCTCAAAAAAGGCTAAACTCTCTTGAAGAAAAAGATAAAATTTTAAAATTTAGAATTTGGTGGGCTAAATTAATAAAGAGGAACGAAAACCAGCCACCCATTGTTAAAGAAAAAGTAAGAAAACCACGGTATAGTACTAGTGCAAAAGATTTATGGTATGACTAAAATTAATTGGGAACATCTAGAAAATGAGGATCAACTTCAGCATGTGTTGGAAAAATCTTCTGAAAAAACTCAACTCATCTTCAAATATAGTTCAACATGTAGCTTAAGTAGTATGATGTTTAATCGGTTTGAGAATGACTGGCAGCCTCTAACCACTGAAAATATTAACCCAGTTTTTTTAGATATATTAAGCTACCGAAACATTTCTAATAAAATAGAAAATATCCTTAAAGTCAGGCATGAGTCTCCTCAAATTTTAGTTATTCAAGATGGAAAATGTGTCTATGATAGCTCACATATGGGAATTGTCTTCGATAAAATAGAGTCACTTTTTGGTAATAAAAATTAAAACAATACTCACGATGAAAAAGCATTTTGAAAATTATTAGCAAATTTATAGATGCTATGAAATATTCTTTTTGTGTTTTAATCATTTTTTTCATATTAGCTTCTTGCAATCAAGAAATGTCAGGAGATGAACTACTTGATAATGCAATAAAATATCATGACCCCACACATAAATGGAATGACTTTAAAGCTACATTATTCATTAATCTGGAAACTCCAGAAAAACCTATTCGTTATAGTAAAGTCACCATTGATCAGATGACAGGTTCATTTATACTAAATGAAAGTAGAAGTGAACGAATAATTGAAAGAAAAATTGAAAATGGTGAATGTGAAATTAGTATGAATGGTGAAAGTATTTTTTCTGAAGAAGATGTCTTGAAGTATCGTCTAACATGTGAAAGGACAAAATTTATTCGTAATTATTACACTTATCTTTATGGACTTCCTATGAAATTAAAAGATGAAGGGACTATTATTCATCCTGAAGTACAAAAAGAAAATTTTATGGGTACAAATTATCTTGTTCTAAAAATAACTTATGATAATAATGTGGGAGATGATACATGGTATTTTTATTTCAATCCAAAAACCTATGCAATGGAAGCTTATAAATTTTACCATGATGAATCTAATAATGATGGAGAGTATATCCTTTTAAGTGAAATATTAGAAGTAAATGGTATCAAAATTCCTAAAATCAGGAAATGGTTCGTCAATAAAAATAATGAATTTCTTGGGAGTGATATTCTTACAAAATTTGAAGTGCCTGAGTGAAAACATTTACACTTAGGCAATAGCTAAATCAAATCCACCAACCATTTTTCAGTACATTACCTGAAAAATTTACTTAATAAGTCTGACAATACCGAGCAAAATATATAGATAATAAGGGCTCAAGGTAAAATATAGGGGGGATGTGTATATTTGAATTATGAAAACAACTCCAGTTCCAAACATATATGATTACCTTTTACCCGAAGGGATCACAGAATATTTTGAAGTTTCCACAGTTCACCAAAAAGAAGATGTTTTAACTCTAGTACTTGAAGAGCGGAACATATACCCAGAAGGATACCAAGACAAGAAACTAGAGTCAAAGGGTTTTTACCCAAGTTCTTTTTTGGAAGATTTCCCTATTCGTAAAAACAAAGTTTACTTGGAAATTCGTAGGCGTAAATGGCGAGATTCTGAGACTGGCACAACAGTTTCAAGAGATTGGCATCTAACCGCAAAAGGCACTTCATATACTAAGGAGTTTGCCTCTTTTTTAAAAAGGGTTGGTTGGACACCACTCCGGTAAGTGCTAAAAGTGTAGGGAATTACTTTCAGGTGAGTAGTAATTTGGGTAAACATTATAAAGAACATTTGAGTGGTTATCGAGAATGGAGTCAGTTAACTCATGCTCAAGATTGGATTTTGTTTGAAGATAACTTGGGAGAACATGTATGTATTGATGAAGTAGCACTTTCTCAGGGAGAACTTTACACGATAGTAACCAATGCTTCGGCTCGTTGTCAACAGGGTGCATTGATTGCCATAGTGAAAGGAGTAAAAAGTGATAGTGTGATTAATGTATTAAAGAAAATAGCTTTACAAAAACGCAAACAAGTTAAAGAGGTTACTACTGATCTAGCAGCAAATATGAAAAGAATTGGTAGCCTTTCCTTTCCCGAAGCGGTGTTGGTCAGTGATCGATTTCATGTTCAACAACTTCCTTCTGAAGCACTACAAGAAATGCGTATCAAATATCGTTGGCAAGCCATAGAACAAGAAAACAAACAAATCAAACAAGCCAAAGAAGAAAAGAAAGAATATCAACCTATAGTCTTTGAAAATGGAGATACACCAAAACAATTATTAGCTAGAAGCAGATACATTCTTTTTAAGCCCAAAGGAAAGTGGACAGAAAAACAACAGCAAAGAGCTAATATACTATTCTCTAATTACCCCGATTTAGAAAAAGGATATGAACTTTCCATGATGCTACGTGGTATTTATCAACACTCTACTGATCCTATAGAAGCAGGTTACAAACTTAATGATTGGTATGAAAAAGTAGAAAAACATCAATTTGATTCATTTATAACCGCAGCTCATTCTATCAAAATGCATCAAGAGGAAATACTAAACTTTTTTATCAATAGAAGTACCAATGCATTAGCTGAAAGTTTCAACTCTAAGATAAAGGCTTTTAGAGCTGTGTTTAGAGGGGTAAGGGATATACCTTTTTTCCTTTTTAGGGTGTCTCTAATATTTGCTTAATGATACACATCCCCCCTTATATTTTACCTTGAGCCATAATAAGCTTGTAAAGGTATCTACACTTTTGTATAATGTTGTAGCTATTTTCTATTAGGCTCAACTATAGATTGTAAACAACTCACCCACAAATCACTATCATTTAGACTAGGAACTAAATCCCAAACTTCTCCTCCAGCTTCAATAAACAAATCTTTAAAAGTTTCTCCAACTTCTATAGTGGTTTCAAGACAATCTGAAATAAACGCTGGAGAAAATGTCAAAACTTTTTTGATTCCTTTTTGAGGAAGTTTTTTTAAAACCGAATCCGTATAAGGCAGTATCCAAGGATCTTTTCCTAATCTCGATTGAAAAGCAGTAGTATATTTACCTTCTTCTAAACCTAAAGAAGTTGCCAATAGGCGTGATGTTTCAAAACATTGAGCTCGGTAACAAAGTCTGTTTTTTGAATGGTATGTTGAACAACATGAATCACTTAATTGACAAAAGTCACTATTGGATGCTTTCAATATTTGCCGCTCTGGCAATCCATGGTAACTAAAGACAACATAATCATATTTATTTTTTCGAAGCATGTTTTTTGCGTTTTCAGCAAAAGCTTCTATAAATCGTGGGTGATCGAAAAATTTATTTATGAATTTTATTTCAGGAATGGTTTGCCATTTATTTATTACTTCATTTACTTTTTGAATTACACTCCCAGTAGTTGCAGAAGCATATTGAGGAAATAGAGGGATAATTATAATTTCACTTACATTAGCAGTCATTAAATGGTTAAGAGCTAATTCAATACTCGGATTTTGATAGCGCATTCCCAATTCCACCACATAATCTTCACCCATTTTTTTTTGTAATGAAGCTGTAATGTCTTCTCCAAAATACTTTAACGAAGAACCTCTATCATCCCATAATTTTTGATACTCTTTTGCGGATTTCGGAGACCTAAAAGGCGCAATGATCAAATTCACTAACCACCATCTAGAAACAAACGGAATATCAATCACTCGTTCATCCATCAAAAATTCACGTAAATATTTTCGGACATCAGCTACAGATGGAGAATCAGGTGTACCTAAATTGATTAATAAAATGCCTTTTTTTGATTTCATAAACTATAGTGCATTGGCTTGCCATACAATATATCCATATACGCCAAACCGTACAAACCGTGATAATGAATAAATGAAATAATATTTAAAAGGAAATCGAAATGCTGCCACCGCCATTGCAATTGCAGAAAAAGGAAGAGGAGTCAGAGCAGCTGTAACGACTAATATTCCTCCAAATCGCCTCAGATATTTCCGGTATTGTGATAAATATTTTTCTTCAACATGCAAAAAAAATGGTAAACTACGCATCGAAGCACCTATGAAATACCCTGAAATACCTGCTCCAAATGAGATTATACTTAATAGCATTACATTCAAAATATAGGAATCAAACACCCCACCATGAATTGACCAAATCATAAACACTTCTGGAGGAATAATACCAAAAACAACTTCTGAAATTAAAAACACACTATAAACTAATAATGGCCTATTATGAACAGATTGCATCCAGTGTTCAGTAGGTCCGAAGAGTTGTTTAGCTATCAAAAAAACTATTACTAAACCAATAAACCATATTAACCCTTTCCAGAGATTGCTAAGTAAAAATCGATAACGTGGTTTAATGTGCATTTTTCGTAAAATTATGACAAGATTATTGTACTAAAAGAATGTAATTCTAAATTTCGACCTTGCAAGATAAGACTCTCGTATTAACAATCTGTAGCTTTTTGGAGATAATTATTTTTCTGCAGTCTTATGTGAATTTTACAAAAACTATTTAGGAGGATGATTTGGTAAAGTGATTTTAAAGGTTGTTCCTTTACCTTGCTCACTCTCTAGTTTAATTTTTCCTCCCATTTTGTTTATGGCGTTTTTCACAATATACAGACCTATACCAGAGCCTTCAGATATATCAGTTGCACGATAAAACATATCGAAAATTTTGGGCAAAGTTGATGATGAAATTCCTATTCCATTATCAGAGAATACAATAGATGCTTTTTTGGGGGTAATATTTATGTCTACATTAACAAAAGCATTATCAGTTTTTCGATTCATATATTTGATAGCATTAGAAATTAAATTCCTAAAAACCTCACTAATCCGCCATTTATCTCCATAGAATTCCTGTCCTTGTGTATTGACATTTTTACTCATCATGTTTGCACCATGCAAATAATCTAATTCGGAAAATTTTTCTTCAATTATTTCTTTGAAATTTATTTTTGTATAAATCAACTCCACTTTCAAGTTCTTAGAATGACTAAGGACATCACCAATAAACCGATCAAGCTGAGAAATTCTATCACCAATTAACTCTATATATTGTCTCAAGTTATCATCACTTTCTTCAAGATTGGCTAAGTGTACAAGTCCTAATGTGGAAGATAATGGTGAGCGTAAATCATGAGATACTTTATATACAAAGTTGTCAAGCTCTTCATTACGGATTTTCAACTCTTCTTCTACTTTTTTGCTTGCTCGTATATCAACATATATTCCATAAATAGCGATAACTTTATCGTTAAGAGAAACAGGCACACCATAAATCATTACTGGTATCAAATTTCCATCTTTATCACAACGCACCGACTCCACTTCTTTCACAACATTTCCTCCAACAATTAGACTGTTTAAATTTATTGCCTGACCATGATAACCTTCAGGGATAATTAGTTCGTTAAGTTTTTTTGAAAAGCATTCTTTATTAGTGTATCCAAAAATATCTTGAAAACCTTTATTGATCTGTATTACATGTTTTTTAGCATCGAGTAATACAATTCCTATTGGAGAGCTTTCAAAAAGTTGTGTAAGTAATTTTTCGCTTTTCTTTAATATTTTTTCTGTGGAAATTTTGTTAGTTATATCACTAGCAATAATCTGTATGGAACGTTGTCCCTGATCTTCAAAGGGAACAGCTACCATTTCTACAATGATTTTTTTTCCGTCTTTTCGAATTAATGTTTCTTCTATACTCTGACTGGCTTTATTACTTCTAAATACTTTATTTATTCTTTCTTGAACTTTTTTCTGATATTCTGGTTTAACAAATTTTATTAAATTTTCACCTATCAAACTTTCTTTTTTCAAATTGATACCAAGAAGTTTATAGGTCTGATCATTAGCAAAAACAACTTTACCTTCCCTATATACTACTATTGCGGCAGGAGAATGTTCCACTAACCCTCTGTAACGAGCTTCACTTTGTGCTAATGTATTTTCATCCTCTTTTCTACTATTAATATCTTGTATAGTTCCTGTTAATCGAATGGCTTTCCCTTCTTTTGACCGGTCAGTGACTTGTGCTTTTAAAGATATCCAAATCCATTTCCCATCTGCTCTTTTAGCTCGCATTTCCAAATCCAAAAATTCGGTCAGACCTTTTAAGTGGTCTATCACCTTTTTATAGACTAAAGGCATATCATCAGGATGAATGTAATCAATCCAATTTTTTAAATCTTTGATAAATTGGGGTTTAGTGTACCCTAACGTTTTAGCAAAAAATGTATCGTTTACAGTAAAACGATTATTGGTAGCGGTCCAATCCCACATACCTAGATTAGTTCCTTTTATAGCCAGCTTGAGTCTTTTTGTAACTGTTTCTTGATTTCGTTGAGCTATTCGTTCATTTGTAATATCCGTTAATATTCCATACCTAGTAACTCCTCCATCTGATGTTTTTTCAGGACGTGAGTTACCTCTAATCCACTTAGACTTACCTTTCACTACAAAACGACCCTCCCATTCCCAATTTGCAAACCTGTCCTCAGCCTTTTTATTAGACTGTAAGTAGCTAACAATATCATCGGGGTGGATAAGTTGCTTCATCAACATAGGGTTAGACTTGATCTGTTTGTCGGTATATCCAAAAACGTGTTCACATGACTGGCTTATATAATTAAAAACACCCTCCTCACCAGGAGAGCAAGTATATTCATATATTACACCAGGTAAATTTTTAGTTAGTTTTTGAAATTTTTGTGCAAACCAAGGATTGTCAAAACCGCCATTATTTTCTCCTGAAAGGTCAACTAAGGTAACCTCTAATTCATTGAATTCACCCTTGTTGTCTAGGTTAGTCTTAATAAATCCTGAAATTTTTTTTCTTTGATTTTTTAAACTTTTAATACTTGATGTTTTTCGGGTTTCGTACTCTACAATTGGTATTTCGGGTTGCTGAAACGTACTCGTGTTTTTAATTTGACCCATCAAATTCAAATCAACTAATTGTTCATCTTTAAATAGATTATAATTTTTTCTGATAAATTTTTCAGACTTGGGCGTGATTCCCCATAACTCCTTACAAGGTTCATTAAAATGAAGAAGCTTACCTTCTTTTGAAAAAATGATCTTTGGAAGAGATTCATTGTTGTGAATAAAGTCATTAAATGAAAAAACGGAAGATTGTTTATCTATTGAAATCACCTCTTTTATTGTACCCATACCACCAATAACAACATCCGAATCATTAAGTACAGGATCTATATTAAGGGTGTAGTAAAATATATTATTGCCACTATCTGAGACATAAATATTATGTTGAGAGTTATGAGGTTTTCCTTTGAGTACACTTTCAGCAACTTTTTTGAAAGCTTTATTATTTATAAAAAGGGGGGCGTTATAAATAGGTAGTTTACAGGCTAGTTGACTTGGGCAGTTAAATTGGTTGGCTAATTTCTTGTTCCAAACAGTAGTAACAAGTTGATTGTTAAAAACAAATACCCCATCTGCACTACTATCCAATAAATTCTCAACTTTCATCTTCGCTTTTTAGCATTTTGGAAATTACTAAAATTAAGTAAAGACAAATATTTTGAAAAAATACCGTTTTGCAACATCCTATAACTATTTTATCTCACAATATACTAAATAAGTATAGATTATAAAGTAAATTTTGGAGGTGATTGATCAGTGTGAAAAGTTAAACAAAATGGTCTAGCTTATATCCCTACTTTCATTGAAATATCTATAATGATTTTATAAGTATATGAGGCAACAGTATCAATATCTGCTGTATATTCTACATATATTTGATTTCCTGATTTAAGAATTTCTCCTATAATAGCGAGTTGTTCACTAGTATATTCAACTTCTTGTTCTTCATTAGGGGTTTCAAGTTCATTCAGGTTAATGTCTTCCTGCACAAAATCAACAACCTTACTAGTATCAATTGTAGAAAAAGAGATTGCTCCATGTGTAATTACAGAATCTCCTTCAGTAATTACGTTAGATATCAAATACTTAACACTTTTTATCTGATAATCTTTAATGTTGTTAACATTCTCAGCTACATCACCATTTTGAGTTGCATTAATAATTCTACTTATGCTAAAAGGAATTCCTACCGTATCAGTAAATATCTCAAATTGTTCTTCGAAAATTATTGGAATACCAATAACAGCTCTATCTTCTAAGGAATCGCACCCAAAAACAACAACAAGTAATAAAAAAAAATAATGGAATGACTTTTTCATGAAACAGTATTTGACTTTGCAATTTAATAGAAAAGATGAGCGAAATGTAACCGACTAGTCAAATAAATCACCAATATTTTTGGATACTGTTTATCATTTGTTGATGAATAGCTGATGCTGCTACAATTTGCCTACCAAAAACAAAATTATTCCCACCTGAAAAATCTGTCACTATTCCTCCAGCCTGTTGAACAATAAATGCTCCAGCAGCAACATCCCAAGAATTGAGATTATATTCAAAAAATCCTTCAAAACGACCACAAGCCACATAAGCTAAATCTACAGCTGCACTACCCATTCGTCTAAGCCCATGCGTGGTTTGCATAAACTGATTAAGGATTTTTAAATATTTGTCCATTTCATCAAAATTGTAATATGGAAACCCTGTAGCCAACAGACTGTCTTCTAGCTTTGAAATTTGAGAGATTTTTATTTCTTGTTCATTGCAAAAAGCCTTCTCGCCTTTCAAGGAATAAAAACATTCCTGTCTATTAATTTCAAACACTACCCCCAATACAATTTCTTGTTTTTTCATAAGTGCAATACTTATGGCATAAACGGGTAATCCATGAGTGAAATTAGTAGTGCCATCTAACGGGTCAACAATCCAATTGTATTCTTCTTCTTGGTGATTTGAAGTACCTTCTTCGGCAATAAACCCAGCTTTAGGTAATAATGCTTTTAACCCTTTCACAAGTTGTTGCTCTGCTTCTTTATCTACATACGATACCAAGTCATTAAATCCTTTCTTTTGGATTTTAGATGTGTCGAAAACTAGACTCTCTTGCCTAATAAATTCACCTACTTCTTTTGAAAGGCTGACAACTTGATTTAGAAGATTATTCATGCTGTAATTTATTCCTCAGTATTATTTCCTTTTAAATACGTATCCAAAAATATTTTCACTTTTCCATAACCCTCTATTTCATTTTCTTTTTTTCTGAAACCATGACCTTCATCGTCAAAAATTACATACTCTACAGGTACACCATTGGCTTTCACTCCTTCAACAATCTCATCAGATTCTACTTGAAGTACACGAACATCGTTTGCACCTTGTAGTACCATAAGTGGTTTGGTCACATTTTGTGTGTGAAATAATGGTGAAATTTCTCTTAATCTCACTGAATCTTGGCTAAAAGGGTCTCCAAGTTCATCGTATAATGATTTTCTAAAACTCTCCCAATAAGGAGGAATAGATTTTAATGTACGAAGCCAGTTAGTAACACCAAAAATATTGACTCCTACATTAAATTCTTCAGGGGTGTATGTAAGTGCCGCCATAGTCATATACCCACCATACGAGCCACCAATAATTCCTACTTTGTTCATATCAATTACATTAGTAGAAGCTAAAAACTCTTTTGCTGCCACACAGTCTTTCAAATCTTTATCACCATGATTTTTATCATCCATGTGATTAAACGTTTTACCATAACCACTACTTCCTCGATTATTTACAGCTACTATAGCATAACCATGATTAACCAAATACTGAATAAGAGCAGAATATCTCAACCTTGATTGACCTCCAGGTCCACCATGCACCCATACTAATGCAGGAACTTTATTAGTTTCTGAAGCTAATTTTGGTTGGTAATAAATAGCAGGAATTTCAATGCCATCAAAAGAAGCATATCTAATTACCTTTCCTTGAACAAGGTCATTTCCATTAATCTCAGCGTTTAAAGTATTAGTGAGCTTATTAAGCTCTTGCGTTTCGAAATTATAAACATAAATATTATTTGGAGATGATGAAGTACTCACGGTAAACCTTGCAAGATTTTCACTTCTGGAAATATTTACTGATGAAATACTACCACCATCAATTTCTGGTAGATTAATTTCTTCATTAGATGAGTTATCGAAAATATGGACATTGGTTTTTGCATCTTCATTCACACCTACTACTCTATATTTTTCATTGTATGAGGGGTAAGCATACCATACGTCCCACTTATCTTCATATACTTTTTCTACCTCTCCAGTATTAATATTCATTTTAGCTAGATATACAAAATCCGTACCTTCGTTAGTAGTGAAGAATAATTCATTGTTATCCAAACTGAAATATTGCGGACTGTATTCCACATCCCCTTCATGTTCACTTATATCTTTCGTTTCTTCAGTTTCTCTATCGTATAAATACATTTTAGAATCGGCATTGGTCACACTTTTTACAAGTGCAAAATACCTTTTATTCGGTGAGATAGCTGACACATTGAGCCCCTCATTATTTTGATATAGCATAGTGCCGAAACCTATTTCTTCATCAAGTGATTCTATTGATCGTTCATACACATCCATGAATTTAGGGTCTCTTTTGTTTGAACTAATGAACATACTCTTTAAGTCATGACTCCATCCCCAAAACCCACTTTTCACACTATCAAAAGGGGTTAAATCTTTCTGAACTCCATCGGAAGTTTGCATATAAACATGATTGTTTTCATTACCACCTTGATCAGCAGTAAAAATAATTCGATCATCTTCAGGGAAGTAGCTTTGGGCAAAATATGAGTCTACTTCAGAATGTGTTAACATTTTACTAGCACCATCACCTAATGTTATTTCATACGCATTGTATATTCCTGATTCATTGCTAGAAATTAAGAGTTTTGATTCATCGGCTGAAAAACTACCTCCACCGACTTGGACATTTTTATAAAATTGCTCAATAGTGTAGGTTTGATGTTGTTTTTCTTCTGTCGTCTCCTGATTGTTTTGACAAGCCAACAATAATACTGCCAAAAGGAGTAGTGTTGATAGGATTTTCATAGCATGTTTTGTTTAATGTTATACAGAAATTATTTTTTATAAACCGTTCCTTCTTTCATAACGAAATCAATGGTTTTGAGAATGTTTATATTTTCGAGAGGGCTAGATGAAACGGCAATAATATCTGCAAGCTTCCCTTTTTCTATAGACCCCAATTTGTCTTGCATACCAAGCAAGTCTGCAGCATTTAAAGTTGCCGATTTAATAGCATGATTTTCCTTCATTCCATAATTCACCATGAGCTCAAACTCTCGGGCATTAGCACCGTGTTGGCTTACTCCTGAGTCTGTACCAAAAGCGATTTTTACATTGCCTTTAACCGCTCTTTTAAATGATGCCTCAACTACAGGTACAACTTGGTAGATTTTTTGAGCAATGGCTGGAGGAATGTTTTTATTAGTTTTAATTTCTTCCGAAAGCCATACTCCAGCTAAAAGCGTAGGCACTAAATAGGCATCATTTTCAAGAAATAATTTCACAGATTCATCGTCAAGGTAAGAGCCGTGTTCAATAGAATGAACTCCTGCTCGTAATGCTGCATTAATTCCCCCTGCTGCATGAGCATGCGCAGCTACTTTTCTGCCAAGACTATTGGCAGTTTCTACAATCGCTTTCATTTCATCGTCTGTTAATTGTTGTCCAACACCAGCAGACGTGTTACTAAGAACACCACCTGTAGCAGTAATTTTAATCACATCTGCACCTTGCTTTACCAATTCACGTACTGCTCTTCTACAATCATCTGCACCATCACATATTCCTACTTCTTTTTCAAAAGCATTTAGAATTTCTGTTCTATATCCATGGAAATCACCATGTCCTCCCGAAGCAGAAACTGCTCCAGTAGCTGCAATAATTCTAGGGCCTTCAATCAAATTTTTAGCAATAGCTCTTTTTATGGCAGTAATATTGGTGTACGAAGCACCAACATTTCTTACAGTTGTAAACCCCGCATCAAGTGTTCTTTTTAAATAGGGAATGGATTGGAATGCAAAATCTTCATTATGAAGTGTTGTCCATTCATGTGGGTTTCTTTCAGGGTCACGTTCTCCTGTAATGTGAGTATGCATGTCGATTAACCCAGGAAGTACAAATTTGTCTTTTAAGTCTATTATTTCAGCATCTTCATAACCAAGTTCTTTGGCTGTTAAATACCCTGATTTCACTATTACTATACTTCCGTTTTCAATAATTATGGATTGATTTTCTATAGGTTTATCACCTGGGACAGACAATAATGTGCCTGCATGTATTATTTTTATACTCTTATTTTGAGCACTACTAATAAAAGGAAGAAGTAAAAAAAGTAATAGATAGGTTAATCGAGATATAATTTTCATTGTTTCTATGTTTTAACTATTAAGAACCCATTGGATGAAACTTTATTTATAAAAGTAACGATAAGTTACGAGTTTTGTAGTTTAATACATACACTATGAAAATAACCTACTATAAAAGATGAGTGAAAGTATAGAAGATAGTAAATATTGTTACTTATGCGGATACCAAAAACTATCAATTAGCAGTTACCGGCTATTCTAAATAACTATATTTGCGATTTCAAAATTGAATAATGAAGTATATCATAAGCTTTTTTCTACGATTTGTGCCTCGAAAAGTATTGCAACTCTTTAGCGACAAGGTGTTGAAATTTATGGCAATTTTTTATAGAGGCAGTAATGTGTATTGTCCTATTGAAGGGAAGGGGTATAGAAAGTTTTTGCCATACGGTAGAATTAACCCTAGAGAAAATGCTTTATGTCCTGGTTCACTTTCTTTAGAACGACACCGACTACTATGGTTATATCTACATGAGAAAACAAATTTCTTTAAAACATCATTAAAAATGCTTCATGTAGCTCCTGAGGTTTGCTTTATGAAACCATTTGAAAAACAACATGGTGAAGGCTATACTACTGGAGACATTGAATCGCCACTAGCAAAAGTTAAAATGGATGTACATGATATACCTTTTGAGACTAACACTTTTGATGTTGCAATGTGTAACCACGTAATGGAGCATGTAGATAATGACATTAAAGCTATGAAAGAATTTTACAGGGTACTAAAACCAGGAGGCTGGGCAATTTTTCAAGTACCCTTTTTTTACCCTTTAAGGGAAACAACCTATGAGGATGCTTCTATCACTAATTCAAGAATGCGTGAAAAGGCTTTTGGTCAGGATGATCATGTACGGATGTACGGCAAGGATTATGGAAGACGACTAGAGCAAGCTGGTTTTAAAGTAACCGAAGACGATTTTGTTCTAAAAATGTCTGATGAGGAAGTGAGGAAATATGCACTTCCTAAAAAGGAAATTATCTATTTCTGTGAGAAAATTTAATAACGATTGATATATCTATATTTATTACCATCCCCAAATCAATTATTTTAACTACTTCATCATTCCACTAAAAGCTCAAGTGTCACTAGGTAGGCGCAATGATCTGATGCGATAGCATTTTGAATAACTTCTGTTTCAAGTACTCTCCACCTATTTTTTGGATAAAACATCACATAATCAATTTTAACTGTTGGATTGTCTGAGGGAAATGTAGGCTTTGGGTTCTTTTTATCATAAGAGGCAGACCACAACTCCTCTAGTATGTTAATGGGCATACTTCCCGGTATTGCGTTCAAATCTCCAGCTAAAATGGTTGGGTATTTGTTTAAAGAAAATACTTTATTAATTTTTTTTACTTGAGCAACCCTGTCTTTTTCATCTTCCAAATGATCTAGGTGTGTGCCTACTAATGCTATAGTATCTCCTGAGGATAATATTGTTGTTATTTCTAATGCAGCTCTAGGTTCATTCCCAGAAGAGTGAGGTAATGCAATGTTCCTGCTTTGGAGAAAAGTATAATTGGACAATACTCCTTCACCATATTCCCCATCATCATAGTCCATAGCTTTTGCAAAAATGGGACTCATTTTCGTTCTCCACCCTAGTTCTGTAACCAAATCAAACTTCTTAGCTCTATTTGTTTTATAGTCGACCTCCTGCATTGCTACAAAATCAGGGTTAGCATCTTTTATCACTTTTGCTATTACATCTAAATCAAAATCACCTTTTGTAGTTGCTCCATGAAGAATATTAAATGAGAGTACTTTTACGATTTGATTATTGTTAGTAATAGTTTGAGACCAAACAACATGACTAGTTAATATTGCTAATAGGATAAGGGATATTTTTAATTTCATTATTTTCAAATAGTCTTGAGGAACGTATAATCTATGAACAGTAATAGCATTAGCAAAGTATTGCTCATAAGCCTTTTTTGTATTGAATGATCAATATAATTCATAAAATGGAGTGATCCAAAGGACGAAATCCTATTAGCTGTTATATCAAGTGAAGTAGCTTATATTTTTCTAAACGGCTACGTTCCCTTTAACATTTTCAAATCGAATTTGATCATTACTATCTAGATCAATGGATATTACATCCTCCTTATTTACCTTACCAGACAATATTTCTTTTGATAAAACATTCAATACTTCACGTTGCAATACACGTTTCAATGGCCTAGCACCATATTGTGGGTCAAATCCAAGTTCTGCTATCTTGTTTAGTATCTGCTCACTTGCGTGAATGGTAACACCATTCTCTAAAAGCCTGTCTTTTATCAAGCCAAATTGTATTTCTACAATTTTTCTTATGTCTCCCTTATTCAATGGCATAAACATAATGGTTTCATCTACCCTGTTCAGAAATTCTGGCCGCATAGTTTTCTTTAACATTTCCAAAACTTGAGCTTTTGTAGTATCTAGTACTTCAAACAAGTTTTCAGGTGTAATTTGAGCGAAATTTTCCTGTATTTGCGTAGCTCCCACATTGGTAGTCATGATAATAATAGTGTTCTTGAAATTAGCAACTCGTCCTTTGTTATCTGTAAGTCGTCCATCATCGAGTACTTGTAGTAATACATTAAACACATCAGGGTGTGCTTTTTCAATTTCGTCTAACAAAATTACTGAATAGGGTTTTCTACGTACAGCCTCAGTAAGTTGTCCTCCTTCATCGTATCCTACATACCCTGGAGGCGCACCTATTAATCGACTTACTGCATGTCGTTCTTGGTATTCACTCATATCAATGCGCACCATACTGTTTTCGTCATTAAACAAATAATCGGCCAATGCTTTTGACAATTCCGTTTTTCCTACTCCTGTAGTGCCTAAAAATATAAACGAGCCTATGGGGCGTTTCGGGTCTTGAAGCCCTGCACGACTTCTTCGTACGGCATCCGACAATGCAGTAATGGCTTCACTCTGTCCAGCAACTCTTTTGGAAAGTTCCTCTTCTAAATTCAACAATTTCACACGATCGCTTTGTAGCATTTTTGTAACAGGAATTCCTGTCCATTTTGCCACTACTTCACCAATATCTTCTGCATTCACCTCTTCTTTCAGCATTGCTCCATCACCCAATTCTAGCATTTTGTTTTTCAGTAGTTCTAATCGTTGCTCGCTTGCCACTATAGTACTATATCTAATCTCAGCTACTTTCCCTAAATCACCTTCTCGTTCTGCTTGTTCTGCTTCAAGTTTATATTTATCGATATTCTCTTTCTCTTGTTGTATGCCTTCAATTATTTCTTTTTCATTTTGCCATTTTGCCATTAAATTATTTTTCTTCTCACTTATCTCGGCAATTTCCTTGTTCAGTATTTTTTCTTTTCCTTTGTCCTTTTCTCTTCTTATTGCTTCTCTTTCAATTTCCAACTGCATTATTTTTCGCTGAAATTCATCCAACTCCTCAGGCATAGAGTCTATTTCTATGCGCAATTTTGCAGCTGCTTCATCCATAAGGTCAATGGCTTTGTCAGGTAAAAAACGATCTGATACATACCTGTTTGATAGTTCTACCGCTGCAATAACCGAATCGTCTTTTATTCTAACCCCATGATGTACTTCATACTTCTCTTTTATTCCTCTAAGTATGGAAATTGCATCTTCGATAGAAGGTTCATCGACAGTAACAGCTTGAAACCTTCTTTCTAATGCTTTATCTTTTTCAATATATTTCTGGTACTCTTTTAGCGTGGTAGCTCCAATTGCATGTAATTCTCCTCGAGCTAATGCAGGTTTTAAAAGGTTTGCTGCATCCATAGCCCCTTCACCTCCACCAGCACCTATTAATGTATGAATTTCGTCAATAAATAAAATAATTTCTCCATCTGCATCTTGCACTTCTTTTATAACCGCTTTCAACCTTTCTTCAAACTCCCCTTTATATTTTGCCCCAGCAACCAATAATCCCATATCCAACGATATTAATTTTTTAGATTTGAGGTTTTCAGGAACATCTCCATCAACTATTCGTTGCGCTAGACCTTCCACAATAGCGGTTTTACCTACACCTGGTTCCCCTAGTAATATTGGGTTGTTTTTCGTCCGCCTTGATAATATTTGTAAAACTCTTCTTACTTCTTCATCACGCCCAATTACAGGATCAATTTTACCATCTTTGGCCAATTGATTTAAATCGATAGAATAACGTTCCAATGATTTATATTTAGATTCTGCATTAGGATCTTTCACACTATTCCCTCCTCTTAATTCATTTATTGCTGTAATAAGTTCTTTTTTTGCAAATCCTACTTCTTTAAGTAATTGTGCAGTTTTTTCTTTCCCTTCCAACAACCCCATTAATATATGTTCAATGGCAATGTAGTCATCACCAAATTGCTTTAACTCTTTTTCAGCTTGATGTAACACTTTAGCTGAATCATTCGATAAATAGGGTTGTTGTCCACTTACTTTGGAGTATGTGTTTAGCACTTCCTCAAGCTTAGTAGTTAATACGTTTTTGTTGGCTGCTATTTTTTTTAAAAGAAAGGAAATTACATTATCATCAACTAGTAGGATAGCCTTTAATAGATGGGCTGGTTCAATAGCTTGCTGCCCCAAGCCTAATGCAATTTCAGATGCCTTTTGTAAAGCCTCTTGCGATTTTATGGTGTATTTATCAAAGTTCATAGTAGTTCGTTTTTAATGTTATTAGCAACTACTTCTAACTCGTCAAACCATGAACCATACCTGAAAAAATAGAAATATACTGCTATTATGTCATAAATATGGAGCAATAAATTAATAAAAAAGACATGTTGTCAGCTATTCTTTGCTGATTTTTATTGTTTGTCGAGAAATGTGTGTGCATTTTCAATACTCTCATTTACTACTTTCTGCACTTCAATAATTCTATCCATTTCATTTCTTAAATACGTCAATGCCTCTTCATTTTCTACTTCTTTAGCATTCATTTCAGGCTTAAATTCTCTCATCCAATTCATCATGGCATCATCAGCATTTTTAAGCATCAAATTCACTTCGTTTAAGCTAGATGTTATTTCGGAGGTAGAGTCCACCTCATTCAACGAATCAATTTGAACCCTCAATTTTTCTTGGAGCGCAACTATTTCTTGCATTTTGGGCATCACTTCATCATGCACTGCTATCACTTCTTGGTACAGTATGTCACGTTGCTCTTCAACAGAAGTGATTATTTTGTCATTTTCCTGTGCTGTTTTTTTGCCATTGCATGAAAAGAGCGCAATCCATAAAATTGCAAATATTAGATGTCTTATTCTCATTGTTTATGCAGGTTAATTTACCCTTAAATTTCGGACATAAAAAAAGCCCGACCAAGGGACGGGCTATATTATTTTTTCAAGTTATTTTAAATCAAAATTGACATGCCAATCAGTTGACTTGATACTTTCAGGTTTGATTCCTCCAATGAGGATTGATTAAGTTCAAATTTTAATTTACCACTTACTGTCTTAAAGTTTATATTACTTCCTCTTTTGCCCAACCCTGGTTTATCCGTTATGGTAAGCGTTGGTTTTCCTGAGAGTTTCGACTTTATCGCAGCAAAGTCACTACTTTTTCTAGAACTTATATATAGCACATGGCAATCGGTAATTTCTGCTACTGAATTAAATTGCTTTATCGCAATTTTTTGTGCTCCTTTTGATTTGGCACCGTACCATTTTATCAAAGTGTCATGCACATCAGTATCTCCAATTACTCCTATTACAAAATCTCCAGAAGTTGTTGACGCTGGCCAATTTACATACTTCATGAAATTGTACAACATCATGGAATGTATTTCGTGCATTGGTCGTTGAGCTTTCACTTGACTTACGCCAAACACGAATAAAAATAATAATAAAAATATTCTGGTTAATTTCATTTTTTACACTGGTTTTAGATGATGCAAAATTAAAGACTAATCAACAAGCTGAATAGAAGATTATTTAATAAAATTTATAAAGTAAGATTATTTTAAAAATGCAACATTTATTTTTTTTGATATGTTGATATTAAGTACTTAGAGCATATTATACTATATATAAAACTTACATACAGCATGTGTGTTTATTATCATATATTAAAAAAATGAAACAAAAACTATCAATTAATACTTCTTATTACTTCTATCTTACCTTCTCTCCTTTTCACTATTTTATATATCTAAAGTCTTGACCATCTTTTACATGTGTTATTACTTCTTTAATGAGGCTAATTACATTCTCAATATCGTTTTTATGAACAGTTTCCACAGTAGTATGCATATACTTAAGTGGCAATGAAATTAGTGCTGACGCTACACCATCATTTGAATAGGCAAACGCATCAGTATCCGTACCTGTAGCTCTAGAAACTGCCATTCGTTGAAAAGGAATTTTCTTTTTATTGGCAACTTCAATAATCATTTTCAATACATTATTTTGTACCGCTGGGCCATAAGTAAGTACTGGCCCATCGCCTGCTTTCTGATGCCCACTTACTTTTTTGTCATACATAGGTGAACAGGTATCATGACATACATCGGTAATAATCGCTAGATTAGGTTTAATACGTTCAGCTATCATTTGTGCTCCTCTAAGTCCTATTTCTTCTTGCACAGCATTAACAATGTACAGACCAAAAGGTAATTTTTCTTTTCCTTCAAAAATTCTA
>JAOUKH010000220.1 GCA_029882685.1 Cyclobacteriaceae bacterium | reverse complement strand
TTCGGTTAATAGTACTACATTCGAATTGTTTACAAAACAAGAAATTGACACCGATTGGCTACTAGAAATATTTAATAAAAATCTACCTCAAGATATTAAGGCTATTAGTATTATTGAAACGGATGAAAATTTTAACATAATTCAATCTGCAAAGCAGAAAGAGTATTTGTATTTGTTTTCATTTGGAACTAAAAATCATCCTTTTTCTTCACCTTTCATAACTAGTGTGCAAGATCATTTGGACATAGAAGTAATGAAAAAAGGAGCTATTTCTTTTAAAGGGGAGCATAATTTTAAACAGTATAGCTATAAGCCTAGTGAAACAACCAATTTAGTGCGCAAAATTGATACTTCTGAAATTATATCTAATGATATATATACAGCTAACTTTTTTCCGGAAAACAGCTATGTTTTTAAAGTAAAAGGAGAGGGGTTTATGCATCATCAGGTAAGGTTAATGATGGGTGCTTTAATTTTATTAGGGAAAGAGAAAATAGAATTGGAGGACATTCGAAGGTCTTTATCTGGTGAAAAAGTATTTGAACAATATGTTGCTCCAGCTTCAGGATTAATATTGAATAGTGTTATTTTTACTAAAAAGTAATAAATAGAATTATTATGCTCAAACGACCAAGAAGAAATCGAAAATCAGGTGCCATTCGTGATTTGGTACAAGAAACTGTAGTAACTACTAATGATTTCATATTCCCACTATTTTTATTGGAAGGAAAAAACAAAAAAGTGGAGGTAGCCTCTATGCCAGGAATATTCAGGCTTACGCTAGACTTAATGCTCAAAGAAATAGAGGGATGTTTAAAACTAGGCATTAAAGCTTTTGATGTGTTTCCTGTAGTAGATGAAAAACACAAAGACAAAGAAGCGACACAAAGTATCAATGAAGATTTCTTCTATCTAAAAGCACTTCGTGAAATTAAAACGCAGTTTCCTGAAGCAGTGATAATGACTGATGTGGCAATGGATCCTTATAGCAGCGATGGGCATGATGGATTGGTAGATGAGGATGGAAATATTTTGAATGACGAAACATTAGAAATATTAGGGGCAATGGCTGTAGCACAAGCAGAAACAGGTATCGATATAATTGGACCATCGGACATGATGGATGGAAGAGTGGAATACATTAGAGATGCTTTGGATGATAATGGATTTGAAAATGTTTCTATTATGAGTTATACCGCTAAATATGCCAGTGCTTTTTATGGGCCATTTCGTGATGCACTAGATTCAGCTCCTAAATCTGGAGACAAAAAAACCTATCAAATGAATCCAGCTAATCAACGAGAAGCCATTATTGAAGCAGATTTGGACGAGGAAGAAGGAGCTGATTTTTTAATGGTGAAACCAGCATTAGCCTATTTGGACATTATTAAATCATTAAATGACAATTACGACTTACCAATAGCCGCCTATAATGTTAGTGGTGAGTTTGCTATGCTAAAAGCTGCAGGGCAAAAAGGATGGTTGGATTATGAAAAAGCAATGCTAGAAACGCTATTGAGTATTAAAAGGGCAGGAGCAGATATTATTTTAACTTATCATGCGAAAGAGTTTGCTTTGTTAAATAAATAGTTGTGAAATTATATCTCTTCAATGGCAAAATCCTTGCCCTTGCCAAACTGAATAAGCTCTTTTAGCTCGTATTGTTCCATGGTAAAGAGATCTTTCAGTTTGAAATTATCTCTTTCCAGAAATTGCATTACCTCAAACTCACATTTTTCACCAAAATTTGTGAGGCGGTATTTTTTACCTAACCGGATTACATTTAATGAAATTCCTTTCATTGGTCACAAGAATTATAATTATTATGGCTATTAATGACTTTTATGATGAATTTTTCATTCACCATTTTAGAGAATAATCTTCCAGAAAGTTTAAAACAAAAATTATTAACCTTGTCTTTTAATTAGGTCATCAATTTCTTGCAAAAGCTGATCACGGTCGTGGGTATTTAAAAGGTATTTTCTTTCTAGTAAACGTATAGCCAGTTCGTTCATAATAAAATGACTTCTTAAAAAATCAAGTTTTTCAGCTATGGTATTCAAATCTCTATATTTGTTGCGTTCAGTAGGAGATTCCATAATCAAACCTACTTTTTCCAAGAAAACATCCGATCCTTCAGGCATATTGTTTGTTAATAGTTAAAGCTTAAAATCTAAATTAGAAGAATATTATATTGGTTACAACGTAAATTCACAAATAAGTTTTCCACAATTGCGGAAAAGATTGCTTTTAGGAGATGAAAAAAGCTCTGAACAACTTTCAGAGCTTTTTGTGACCTCGACAGTAAAAAACGCTGAATCTCATGGTGAGACTCAAATAGGAGGATTATTTTTCAAAACCACCTTGTAATTATTTTAAGTAATAGAATTACTTAAAATAAGTTTCATATTTTTTTAGATGATTATTTAATTCTTCATAACTTTCTTTACACGAAGTTAATTCAGAAGAGCTAATTCCTTGAAACCATTCTTTCATAGGAACTAAAAAGTTATGTAACTGATTATGAGGTTCACCTTTCATTGTACATTTCTGGAGTATCAAATTAAATTCAGTTTGTAGGTTTTTGGATAACTTGTTATATGCTTCAATATTTTCTTTCTCTGAAAATGAGTTCATTATTTTTATCATGTTATTTACACCATCAGTCGTTTCAGTGTTGGCTACCCAACGTTTTTCATTATTAAGCTTTAATTCCACGTTGTGGCTATGATGATCCTGTTGTGTGTCTTTAGTAGCACCTGTATTATTTTTAGGTTGTTGGTTGCATGAAATAGTTATTATGGAGATGAGTGTTACTAAAAATGTTTTTATAGTGAATTTCATATTAATCTGTTTTTTTTGTTTGTAAAATTAATTTCTTGAAGCTAAAATATCCAATATTTCCAATAAACAATCCAATAATTGTTGGGTTTGGTGCTTTTAACTCAGTTAATCCGGTAATAAAAAGTGCCATTATAACTCCAAAGAAAATTTGCTCTTTATTTTTAATAGGTGAAGTTTTTGGCTCCACAATAATAGCTGCACCTATAAATGATGTGATAATTACATAAGAAAAATGATCTGTATTATATGCATTTATAAAAAAACCTAAGAGCAGTGATGATGCTATAAAACTTATTGCTAAAGGATGCTTTTTAACCCCATCTACATTAAATATTAATGCTAATATTATAGGTAAAAGAGGTAAAGGGATGTTTTTTCCAAATATTGGAAACCGTATGTCTATTCCATTAAAATTTAGTGGAGGTACTTCAAGAAATGGAACGAAGAGTGCCAACAATGTAATACCTCCAATAGTAAATACTACAGGGTTAAAAATAGTTTGTTTTTTATAGGTGATAAAAAATTTAGAAACATATAATAATAGTAGTATCAAAACTCCTCTTAAAGGTTCTGGGTCTGCATGAGATAGCATCAAAATGATTAAAAATGTGCTAATTAAAGAATGTAAATATTTTTTATTTTTATCAAATAGTTTACTAAAAACAAGGTGTAATACTGACGAAATCATAATAAGACCAAACCCGAGTATTGCAAAATGTAATCCTTCCTCTTTTCCTTCAATTATAAATACATTAATAATTTTAAGAATCGTTAATATGATCAAAAAGACCAAAAAATGATCATATGCGGTTAGTTTTTTAAATAGCACTCTAATTTTCTCCATTATTATTTTTATTTATAGTTTGCTCCCCCTCTTTTATCGGCTGATTTTATGTGACACTACTACGTTGTCAGGTTGAGCATGCCTATTTCAGCCATATCTATCAAAAGTATCTGATCAAATGACTTTTATTGCATTGATATAATTTCAGTTAATGATGCTAAAAACTATACTTCACTCTTGCATATACCATGTCATTGTTGTTGTACTGTCCAAATGTGCCTTTATCTCCAACAAAAATATTAGTTCCTAATTCGATGCTCATTCCATCATGTGGAAAATAATAGCCTCGAATTCTAACTAATGCATCCCCATTATTTAACCCTATATAGCTGAATAATTCAAGTCGTAATTGTTCTCGAAACAAAGTTCGGTTAACCATAATGGTCATTAAATTATCCTCCTTGTCATTAGTCATAAGATCATTATATTCAAAAATTATTTTTTGAATAAATTGACTACTTATTTTCCAATCACCTATTGTTTTATCTAGCCCTACTATGTAATTCAAATAATTTTTTTGTACAAGCGCATCGTTCACAGTCGGGTCTGTAGTTTGAAAATATTTTCCGTAATAATAAGCTGCCTCACCTCTTAGTATAAAGCCACCTATTGTTGAACTAAAGTTACCTCCACCCATCATTAAACGATGGTGGCTTGGTGTAATAATAATTCCAGTTAGGCTCATTGTAGAATCAATTAGTTTTTGAACATGCATGCTTTGTGCATCGTCCCAGGTATATGCCCCAATAAGATGTAAGTCTATTACTGATTTACTTAGAGAGTATCGTAAGAATAATTCACCATTTTCTATATTAGAAGGAATTTTAACTTTTGAATAATCGAATGTTGGTGGTGCAGCAAATTCCTGACTTGGTCTCCAAATTGAATTTTCATCTGGCAAAATGGTAGGAGTAAATACGGGAATCCAAACAATTTCTAAGTCGTGGTCTTGATGAGGGTAATATTTCATCTTAACGGCTGTTACCCCTTGTCTTATTTCATTGAAATCCCAAAGAAGAAATTCCGTTAAATTTAGTGGCGACACAATGTCCGTTACAAATACACCATCAGCTTGACCCCATATAATTTGTTGTTTACCTATCCTCAGGTCTAGCTTATTAGAATATACATCCATATATAGCTCTCTGAAATCGAAGTAATCATCCTTACCAGGATACTGATAGTAAAAAGGGTTTGCTGAAAATGAAACTTTTTCTCTTTTATGTTTTAAGGTCAAGTCTACTGTGTTTTGAACAATACTAAAATCCCCACTATTGAATAAAACACCAGTATAATTTCGAACGAAACCATCAACCTCTAGTACAGGTTCTTTTTTTTGAGCCTGTACTACAAGCGTAGAAAGTAATAGAATGCTTAGTACAATTACTTTATTTTTCATTTTTATTAACCCCATTTTCATTATTTAATTAGTATTAATTGTGCATTGGTCACAC
>JAOUKH010000219.1 GCA_029882685.1 Cyclobacteriaceae bacterium | reverse complement strand
TTTCCATTAGGAAAATAAAGAATGAGACTATCGCTAAGTTGACCATTATGATAAGATGCTTTCTGTAGAATGGTACCATCGGGATTAAACACTTCAACTTTACCTTCTTGAATCCCTTGTTTATATGAAGTGTTACGTTGCAACTTTCCGTTAGCATAATATTCTATAAATTCCCCATTACCATTATTGAAAATCCCTTTGCCTTTGAGTGTCCCATTGTCATAGTATGATTTCCATTCTTGATCTTTTTGTCCTTCTACAAAATCACCTTCCATTTTAAGCGCACCATTATGATAAAAATATTGCCAATGACCATCAGGGGTATCGTTTTTGTAAACTGCTTCAATTTCAATATTGCCATTTTCATGGTAATAATACCATTTTCCAGATTTTCCTCCGTCTAAATAATTGCCTTCAATTTCTTTTTCTCTAGTTTCAAGGTATTTAATGTATTTACCATGTTTAGTGATACCATCAGATGTTTCAAACTCTTCCATTACCAACTGTCGTAATTCATCGTAATAAGTTTTATGTAATGATTGGGCATTACATAAAACTGAGAAAACGATATTTGACATAAGGATAAAATAGCGCATCTAATAACTTTTTTGTGTGTGATTTACATTTTTTGAATAACAATGGCAGATGCGCCACCTCCACCATTGCATATTCCTGCTACTCCAATATTACCATTGTTTTGATGCAAAACACTATTTAGGGTAGTGATAATCCTTGCTCCTGAGCAGCCAAGTGGATGACCTAAAGCTACTGCACCTCCGTTTACATTTACTTTGCTTTCATCCAAATTCATTTCAATATTATTGGCAATGGCTACTGCTGAGAACGCTTCATTAATTTCATAGAAATCCACATCGTCTTTATTAATATTAGCGTTTTTGATAGCTTTAGGGATAGCTAGTGAGGGTGCGGTAGTAAACCAAAGAGGATCTTGAGCTGCATCTGCGAAACCTAGAATTTTGGCGATAGGTTTCAGTCCTAATTCTTCTGCTTTTTCTTTGCTTACTAATATAAGTGCAGATGCGCCATCGTTAATAGTGGATGCATTAGCTGCTGTTACTGTTCCTTCTTTTGAGAATACTGGTCGAAGAGAAGGTATTTTTTCAAATTTTACATTTTTATATTCTTCATCTTCCGAAAAAAGAATTGGATCACCTTTTCGTTGTGGTATTTCAACAGGTATTATCTCTTCTTTGAATTTTCCAGCTTCCCATGAAGCCGCTGATCTTTTGTATGAATTAATGGCATATTCGTCTTGCATTTCACGAGAGATGTTCATCTCACTAGCTGTATTATCTGCACAGTTTCCCATCGGAAATTGATTATAAACCTCCCAAAGTCCATCCTTTAATAAGCCATCTACCAACTCACCATTTCCATATTTTAGTCCATACCTAGCCTTGGGAATGTAATATGGTATGTTCGACATGCTTTCCATACCGCCAGTTACTACAACATCGTTCAAACCTAGCATTATCGACTGTGCACCTAGCATAACTGATTTCATACCTGATGCACATACTTTGTTGATAGTAGTACACGGCACATTATGTCCTAATCCAGCTCCAATTGCTGCCTGTCTTGCAGGTGCTTGACCAAGATTGGCGGATATCACATTGCCCATAAAAACTTCTTGAACATCAGATGCACTTACACCAGACTTTTTCAAAGCACCTTTTATGGCTATGCTTCCTAGTTCAGTAGCAGAAATACTAGCCAAACTACCACCAAAACTTCCAATTGGTGTTCGTACTGCTGATACAATATATACTTCTTTCATTTTTTTAGGGTTTTAGATAAAAGACATAAGATTAGGAAATATTTAGCAGCTCATTAGTTACAGTTTTCAAATTTATAATAAATTATTACTGAAAGTAATACAACTTTTAAGCCATGAATATGATAACCAACTATGAGCTATTTGATTACCAATCAGGCTTGCCTGAGTCCTTGCGTTTAGTTGGTTTTCTTTTGTTTTGTTGAAAGTACTGAATTTCGTTATTTTTCATTGCTTCTAAAATCATCTTTGCTTTTTCTTCACTAATCTTCATCTCTTTCATTTCGGATTGCTGAGGCATTTCGTTTTGTTCAGCATCCTTTTTGTCATTCTCTTCCTGTTCACCTTCTTTTGGTTGCTGTTTTTCTTTTTTCTCATCTCCTTCTTCTTCACCCTCTTTCTCTTTCTGATCTTTGTTTTCCTCCTCGTTTTCCCCTTCCTTTTTTTCTTGATCTTTTTGTTGCTGATCTTTATTTTCTTGCTCTTTATTTTTTTGTTCTTGTTCCTTGTTTTGTTGATCTTGTTTTTCTTGCTCTTTATTATCTTGATCTTCGTTTTGTTGATCTTTTTGCTGCTCTTCTTGCTCTTTAATTAGCTTTTTTAGCAACTCATAATTATAGCGTGCATCCTCATTAGCAGGGTTGGCTTTGATGGCATTTTTAAAACTTTGTAATGCTTCTTTATATTTTTTTTGCTGATTTTGAATTACTCCCATTTGTTGGTGAGCAGTTGATTGCACCAATTTATTATTGCTTGATGTTAAGCCACTGTAGCCATTTTGAGAGTTAGTAGTGTCTTTAGATTGATGATAGGCATTTGCTAAGTTTAAACGAATTTTATCATCATCTATTTTCATGGAGTCAAGCAGGTAATGATAATTTGATATTGCAGTGGAATAATCTCCGTTTTGGAAAGCTTCTCGAGCTTCTTTTTTAAGTTTATTGGCTTTAGCAATTCTGTCTATGTCATTAAAACCAGTACCAATAAGGAGTAATATAACAAGTACTATTCGCATATTATATTTTTATTGTTTTAAAACTCGTCAATATATCGAAGAGTAACAAAGCTACTGCTATAATTAAAAAGTAAAAATACTTGTTTGCAGAAACATCTACTTTTCTAGTGTCTCGAAGCTCTCCTTCAATATTATTAATTGTATTAATTAAACGGGCTACATCGTTATTTTGTTGGTTAATTTCAAAATACTGACCATCGGTATCAGCGGCTAATTTTTTTAAAGATTTAGGGTCTAGCTGTGTAACAACATCATTCCCTTCCTTATCTTTTTTAAAGCTATTTCCAGCACTTATTTTACTACCTCTTTCTGTGCCTACTCCTAATGTGAAAAGCTTTATGTCACTAGATTCAATATCGTTTGTTACAGACTCAGTGTCATCTCCAAAATCTTCTCCATCACTTATTAATACTATTATTTTTGATTTTTGTTGAGATGATGACGTTTCTTCATCTGTAAGTTTGTCTAATGCCATTTGTAATGGAGGTCCAAAATCTGTACCAGCGTTGGGAACAAGGTTGGTGTGTAATGTTTCTATAAATAGATTAAGTGCATTTTGGTCGTAGGTAAGTGGACATTGAACAAATGCTTCATTTGAAAATATGATAATTCCAATTCTATCAGAGTTAAAAGCATCAATAATATTTTTTAATTCAAACTTCACCTTTTCCAAGCGGGTAGGCTGTACATCATACGCATTCATGGAACTAGAAAGGTCAACAGCAATAAATATATCTTTGCCTATTGATTTCACCTCTTTAGAAGATTCACCATAGGAAGGGCCTAATAGTGCAACAATAAGAAAAGTGAACATGACAAACCTTAAAATTAATTTCACAAAAATTGTTTGGTAAGGAGAATTGAGTTTTTGAGCGATTCTAATTATTCTATACATATACGCCCCATAAAAAAGAACGAATAATATAATAAAACTAATTTCTAAAACACCTATTGATCGATACCAGGTCATTGTTAATTATTGTTTTGAATTGCAAATATAATAAAGCTCTATTCTTGTAAAAATACCGTTTATCATATACCTAAAAAAACGCAAAAATATTATCCTTGAAAAAATATTTACAAAAATGTAAAAAACAGTTTTGTAAAGTCAAAAAGCATCCTTTATATTTGCATTCCGTTTTACGGAACGGAGGAGTGGGTGAGTGCCTGTCTACCGACAGGTAGAGTTGAAATTAGTCAAGACTTGTAGTGAAATACTGCTAGTTTTGGCATAAAGCTGAGGCACAAACTGTACGGAGGAGTGGGTGAGTGGCTGAAACCAGTAGTTTGCTAAACTGCCGTACCTCTCAAGGGTACCGGGGGTTCGAATCCCCCTTCCTCCGCAAGTCTTTATTAATGGGCTATTAATAAAGAGTGCTGAGCTTTATTTATAAGTTCGGGGTGTAGCGTAGCCCGGTTATCGCGCCTCGTTTGGGACGAGGAGGTCGCAGGTTCGAATCCTGCCACCCCGACTTTTTAAAGTTGGAGTTAATTCTGAAAGTAATCAGAAATTCTCCAACTTTTTTATACTTAATAGATGATGGTCTGCTAGCTCAACTGGATAGAGCAACTGCCTTCTAAGCAGTAGGTTTCAGGTTCGAGTCCTGAGCGGATCACTAAAAACCCCTCATACTTACTGTATGAGGGGTTTTTTAATTTTTTTCCCGACATTTTCCCGACATATCATAAATTGACATCAAAGTGGATTCTACATTAAGGTCAATTCATTATTAAATCTAGTCCGTTTAAATATCTAAATTTTTGTATGGTAAATATTTACACATACTATACAAATAAATAATGTGATTGCTGTATACGACAGAAGTAATATTAAAAAATGATACTTACATAAAGAAGTTAAAGTAATAAGTCCAATTAGTCAATATCTATGAAGTGTACTTTTGGTACAACTGAAATGGACAGGGGAAGATGAAACATCTTATAGGGAAAGTAAATAAATAATTACCAGCTTATATATATGTCTTTTAGTATATATTATTTGAAATAATACGCATAATATAGTATAATTATAATAAATAATATTTCTAAAAGTTAGTTATTTGATATTTACTTCTTAAGTTAGTATATCATAAGTATGTGTGAAGTAAATGTGTTAGAAGAAAGACAAATCAAGAATGAAAATAGTGTAAATAAACCCCATAGGGTTTGCACAATTGTTACCCACCATTGGGGAGATTCGGGGCTGAAATTGAGGATAGAAAAATATCAATTTCCTTTTTTCCAAATTGATTTCAGAAGCTAACGTAAAATGGAAACTGATATGAGTTCTACTAAATTTGACCTAAAAAACACAGTTTGTAACTAATTGATAACCAG
>JAOUKH010000050.1 GCA_029882685.1 Cyclobacteriaceae bacterium | reverse complement strand
TATCAAATCAGAGCTTCAACTACTAATGGTCAGGTTAATCATATTATGCTAATCTCAAAGGAGCAACAAAATTTAGCGCAACTATTTGGTTTTGGGTGACCCAGTGTCGAAGTCAGGAAAAACTCACCATTGCAAAATCAAGTTAGTTCAATGGTGAGTTAGTATTTCATAACTGTTGTCTAAAAATAAAACCGTATTAATAATCCCGTATCTGTAGCAAAATATGATTCTTTAGTTTCACCATTCACAGAAAATTGACTGTTGGTTGATTTGTTAGTAATACTTTTAATCCCAATTTCTCCTCCAAAACTAAAGTGTTTGCCAAAAAGATATTCAACACCAATCGAAGGGCCGATTGAAAATCTATTAATTTTTTCGGTTTCAATAATTAAATTACCATTGAAATTAAAATCTTCATATTCGTTTTTAACAATGCCATTGTCCATTCTTAACCCATAATAGATATTTGTTTTTGTCCATTGTTTCATTCCAAAAACTCCAATACCAAATGTAGTAACTCTATTTTTTAAATAGCCTGTATTTGAATTAGCACCTGTCTTATTATTGTAATAATTGAAACCAAATTCAGGTTCTATTCTGAAACTATTAGATGGAGTGATTGTTAACATTATTTTATTAACAGGTGCTACACCAGAAAATGAAGCAATATCCAACCATTTAAACTGTTCAATATGCATTCCTAGTCCAAAAACTCTTAAATCATTACTTTCATCAGAGTCTTGTGCGTAAACTACATAATTCGAAAAAACTAAAGCCAATAAAATGGCTAAATTTAAAATCATCGTGCGTTTCATAAGTAAAGTTTTTAGTGAAAAATTATTTTAACTTTTGCGTTTAATTCCAATTTTGATAAAATACATTAGTATCAATTTCGGAAACGCTACTAGTTTTTTTATTTACTAAAGGTCACTAGGATATACAAGAATAAATAATCGATATATGCATTAATAGTTTATAAACACATGTTATTGTGCATGTTGTAATATTATGTAGTGTAAATATTTTATGCACAATAATTTTTGTATGCTATGTTTTATTATTTATTAATAAATAATTTTTTAAACTTTAGATGAATATATTTTATTATAAAAAAATTATTTTGGAATTGATAATCAATTTAGATAGGGAAAGAATGGGAAATATTTAAAGAACTTTCTCCCATCGTGCATGCAGCTATTTCATTAATTTTGAGTCAAAGCATAAATAGGGATTATATTTATAATGTGTTAATTTGAAGCATAAACTTGAATCATGAAAAAAACAGTATTTGTAATAGTATTATTAATCATAGCCGGAGGGCTAGCTTATTTTTACTTTTTTTATTTATCTCCAGTAAAAAAACTAAAACTAATTAATGCAGTTCCTTCTTCAGCAGCTTTTGTAATCGAATTAGATGACCCCCTCAAGCAATGGGAAGGAGTTACTAACAGTAAAATTTGGAAATACCTCAAAACAAACCCTTATTTATCGGAAGTAGCCAATAGTATTGATAGTTTGAATGAAGAAATTCAGAGTAATGAAGCCTTGTGGGATTTAACTGTAGCTCGTCCCATGTCAATATCAGCTCACAAAATCCGAAAGAACGAGTATGATTACTTGTATGTAATTGATTTGCAGAAGGCTAGTAAATTTAATTTTTTCAAGGATTATATTGATGAGTTGGTGGGTGATGATGCAAAGGTTTCAACACGTATTTACCATGAAACTGAAATAATTGAATTTAGTTTTAGGGGATCTACTTCTATTTACTATTTATATTTCAACGAAAATTTATTAGTACTCTCAACCACACATACAATCATAGAGCAGTCTATAGATGAGAAGGATGAACCCGTAATAGAACGAGATCTAAATTTTATAGAAGTTAGTAGGTATATGGATGATGAGCTTCCCAAAATTTACCTGCAGCATGCTTCTTTTGAACAGTATTTACAACAGTGGCTTACAGAAGATTATTCTATGGTATCAGATTTCATGCGATCTATGATTTATACAGCTGTAAATTTTGAAATGGCTGAGGATCATTTTTCCCTTATGGGGTTTTCGAATAGAATTGATTCTACCAATTTGTTAATTAATGTATTTCATAAATCAGGTAAAGGAGTTACAGATTTAGCAGAAATAGCTCCCGAGAATAGCACTTTTTTTATGAGTTTGGGATTTAATAGTGCAAAAGAATTTTACATTAACCTTGAACAAAATATTGCAGAAAGTGCTGACAGTGAAGAGTATTTTAAGGATAAAAAGAAGTTGGAAAAATTTCTTGATATAAGCATTGAAGAACATTTTTTAAGTTGGATGGATGATGAAGTAGGGTTAATTCAACTTCATTCATCTGATAACTTAGCTACGAATGAGATTGCCGTAGCACTTAAATTTAAGGACGAGGATGATGTCATAAAAAATTTAGATTTCATAAAAAATCAAGTAAAAAAGAAAACGCCTGTAAAATTTAAAGGTATTGAATATAAGGGGTATGAAATCAATTTTTTGTCAATTAAAAGCTTTTTTAAAGTGATGTTCGGGAAGGCATTTTCAAAAATTGACAAACCATATTATACCATTTTGGATGATTATGTGGTGTTTAGTAATCAGCCGAGTACGTTAGGTGTAATCATTAATAATTATAGTGCAGGAACAACTTTAGTAAATAATAAATCGTTTGAAAACTACTTCGATAGGTTTGATCAAAGCTCCACACTTTTTATGTATATAAATCCAGAGCAACTTATTGCCGATAGTAAGAAATATTTAGATAAAGAATCTTGGGAAACGATACATACTAATAAGGCTTATATAGAATGTTTTCCTATGATTGGGCTACAAATTTTACCAAAAGATGGGTTAATGACCACTGAAATGATGGTAGAATATATGAATCCACAACAAATAGATGGTTGGAAGGATTTGTTTACCAACCAGATTTTTATGTCAGATTCGTTATTTGACAATAACTCTGTTGTGGAAGAATCGATAACTATTGATGATATTTTACCCGATGATTTGAATGATAAAAATATGACCCATAGTTTTGAAAATGGTCAAGTTAAATTTGAAGTAGCATTGAAAGATGGACTAAAAAATGGCACATACATAGAGTACGACAGTTTGGGAAATATTATTGTGAAGGGTAAATATAAAAATGATCAAAAAACTGGAGTTTGGAAGTATTATAATAATGAAGGAGAGGTAATACGAAAAGAGAGAAATTAAAAAATCAATTTCTTGTGAAGAAAATTTATTTTGAATAACTCTGGTTGCCTGATATAGGATGCTAAGAGATTCATTTTAAGATCATGAGTAGTAATGTAGCTCATTAATCACAATTTTTCTTCTTGTTCTCAATAGAGCCAACACCAATCAATCCTTCTTCATAACCCCATGAATTATATATATAGGTAGCTATTTCAGCGACTTCCAAATCAGTGAGTTCTGGTATTCCAGGCATTAGCTGGTTGTAGGTAACACCATTTACGGTAATTTCTTCTTTCATCCCATTTCTCATGATGCAAAGTACTTTATCTATATTATTTGCCATATAATCGGACGTGTTGAGTGGTGGATAGACTTTACCTAGCCCTTTTCCATCAGCTTGATGGCAGTTACTACAATGTGTTAAGTATAATTTTTGTCCTTCTACTTTGTACTGTTTGAGTTTTAACTCTTCTTTAGAAGGGAATGAACAGGCACTAGCAATAGTTATCAGAAACAGAAAAAGCCAATTATTTTTTTTCATATTCTTTTCGAAGTAAAGCAATGTCTTTAATTAATACATCTACCTCTTCGGGCAGCGTTCCATCGTAGAAACCACGAATATGTTTCTCCTTGTCTACTAAAATAAATGCTCCACTATGAATAGCACCACCAGGAGCAGTTTTATCTTCAACAGCAGTAACCATATAGCTGCGTTGTCCTTGTTCGAATATTTTATTTTTATCGCCAGTAACAAAATGCCATTTTGGGGTTGATACTCCCAAACGTTCAGCGAAGTCTTTTAGAAGCGCAACAGTATCATACTCTGGATCAATAGTATGAGATAGAATTGCCACATCGTCATAACTTTCCATGGCATCATATACCCTAAGCATTTGAGTTTTCATAATAGGACAAATTGTAGGGCATGAAGTGAAAAAGAAATCTGCCACATAGATTTTTCCATCAAAAGTAGACTGATTTACTGCTGTGCTATCTTGATTAATAAATTCAAAATCTTTAACTGTGTGATAGATAGTATCGTTATCAATGTATTCTGTACGTCCCATGATTGGAAGTACTTTTTCAGATTTTGGAGCAGAACAAGCTATAACTATAGATAAACTTACTATTGATAAAAATATTTTAGCGTGCATACTTTTTTAATAAACTAGTGATCAATATAAGAAATTACTTCTCGCGAAGTCGTTTGTACATTTTTATGGCGACAAATAGCAAAATGGTTAACCCAAAGAAGCCAACTGTTCCCCACACCATGTTCAACGCGTTTTTTGAAACGATTAAAAACACAATAGCTACTAATAATAACGTAGGTAATTCGTTCCACATACGCAATTGAGTAGATGTATATTTGATGTTGTCGTTTTTAAATAATCGATACAAATAATGACAGCTAAACTGATAAAGATAAAGTATGAACACCAATGCCAATTTGATGTACATATACTCTGCTTGGAGGTAGCTGGGTACTATGAATAATATCCAAGTACCAAAAATAAGAGTAAGAATAGCCGATGGCCAAGTAATGACATACCATAGCAATCGCTCCATGTGCTTAAATTGTTTGAATAGAATTGTTCGTTCAGTTTCAGGCTTTTCATTTGCCTCGGCATGATAGATAAACAATCGGACAATATAGAATAACCCTGCAAACCAAGTAACAATAAAAATTATATGAAGTGATTTAATATAAAGAAATTCCATGTCTTAGTTAATTTTCAGACAAATTTACCAAGCTGTCAATAAGAAACTACTATTCTAAATAAAAATGGAGAACAAAAACATTATTTTCTAACACTTTTTATCACAATAGTATCACCAACTTTTATTTCCCCATAACTTTTAGCGATAGTATTTAAACCAAAAACAACACCATTACCATAATCCCGATAGGTACTTAATGTCTTGAGTGGTTCTTTTCCCGATTCACCAGTTTCTTGATCAATAGTGGTAAATACACATCTAACACATGGGTTAATTCCTAGAAAATTTATTTCTCCAACAGTAAATTTACCCCACAGGTCTTCTTCATAAGGCAATCCATCAGAAAAAACAATATTAGGGCGAAATCTTTGTATAGGAAGAGGTGCTTTCATACGTCTATTCAAATCATTCATTGATGATTGTCCCAAAATTAGGTAGGGATATCCGTCAGCAAAACTGACATTTGCTTTATTTTCATTACTAATTAAACGTGATGCATCATTAGGCATAAAAACTAAACTACATTTCAAGCCAATAGCATCAGAAAACCAATTATTAATTTTGTCAGAAGCCTTAATAGCATTTACAGTTGATCCCCACACCGTGACTTTCATTAATTCCCCCGACTGTAATTCAAGGGGCACAGATATTTTATCGGTGTCAGTGCAGCTCACAACTATATTGTTGATATTAAGTGCCACATTTATTTTTGAGAGAACGGGGTGTTTACGTTGAGTAATAAAAACCCCATATTCATCGACTAACATCCAACGCCTATCATGCTCAAAACCCTTTTCTAAAACAGTAGCTTGTCGAACTTTTATCCCTTGAAGGGATTTTATAGGATAGACATATAAAGTTTCTATTTTCAATTTATTATAATTTTATTGAATACTATTACAAGATTTTAGATATTAACAATATTCATTAAGTTACAAAAAGAATTAAGAAATGACTGAAAATGCTTCATTATGGTATTTTGAAAGTACAGATTTATTTAATGTGCTTTGTCCTCACAAAACAAAAAATTTGGACGAAAAACATGTTTTAAATAATTTCAAAAAGAACGATTTCATTTATTTTACTGACGATACATCAAAGTATATATACATGATTGCCGAAGGAAGGGTAAAAATTGGAAATTATACCAACGATGGAAAGGAAGTAGTAAAAGCGATACTTTCTAAAGGAGAAATATTTGGAGAATTGGCCTTGACAGGAGAGGAGAAAAGAGGAGATTTTGCCCAAGCTATGGAAAACACTATGATATGTCCTATGAGTATTGAGGAGATGCAGAGTTTAATGAAAGATGATAAAGAGTTGAGTTTTAAAATATTTAAACTTATCGGTTTTAGAATTAAAAAGCTGGAAAGAAAAATTGAGGCATTGGTTTTTAAAGATGCCAGAACTCGAATCGTAGACTTTATACGTGATGCAGCAGAATGGAAAGGAAAGAAAGTAGGGTTCGAAACATTAGTTCAAACCAAACTTACCCATAAAGATATTGCCAGCCTTACTGGTACCTCTCGACAAACAGTTACAACAATCTTAAATGAGCTTAAAGAAAAGAACCTCATTAATTTTGATCGCAGAAGGATTTTAATTCGTGATTTAGATAAGTTGGTTTAGACAACTATTCTTTTAAGGATTTCTTAGAGTAATTTTTCCTTAAGTAATTCACCACCTTGTCATAGTTGCTGTACTCCTGCTTGCTAATGGTGAGTTTTATCTTTTCTGTAAGTTTTATCTCGGTTTCCTTGTAAGTGCCTGAAGCAGTTTTTACAATATTTTCTTTCCAATAATCTAGGTCTTTTAGAAGGTAGGAAGTGGGCTTTCCTTTCATCAAGTAATTTAGAATGATTTTTTTCTTCCCAATGGTAATGGTTTTATAACTTACTAATTGTCGAAGCAACAAGCCAGTCCCAATTGGTGTGCCAACAACTGCCATAGCATAATGATACCATTCTGGGTTTTCTAATAAATAGGAGAACCCATAAATGCCCATGATTAACAAAGGAATAGAAAAAATAGTAATGGATAATATAGTGCTTGTTTTTGGTTTTGATGTTATCATACTACAAATTTAAGGAACTGATTATTTTTTATGTATTTTCAACCTTGAATTTATAACCAAGTCTAACTCAAACATTATGTTCTATCGATTACACTTAATTATTAGCTTTTTAGTTTTATCTACTTTCACCATAGCTCAATCTTCGCAAGAGGGTATAAAAAATTCCTATGAGCAAAGAAAGAAATTGGCGAGTTCATCAATATTGAAAAATTATCCTGTAAGGAACGTAGGCCCAGTAGTACAAGGAGGAAGGGTAACAGACATTGCTGTTAACCCAAATAATAGCAAGGAGTATTATGTAGCCTATGCTTCTGGAGGAGTTTTTAAAACAGTAAATAATGGTATCACATTCGATCCAGTTTTCGAAGATCAGGATGCACTTGGAATAGGAGATATAGCACTAGCACCTTCAGATCCAACTATTATTTATGTAGGTACAGGTGAAAAAAATAGTAGTAGATCTAGTTATGCAGGTTCAGGGGTTTATAAATCGACTGATGGTGGAGCGACTTGGAGTAATATTGGATTAACTGGAATTCATCATACAAGTAGAGTAATAGTTCATCCTACCAACCCTAATACAGTTTGGGTAGCATCGTTGGGAGCATTGTATACACATGGTAAAAACAGGGGAGTATATAAATCGACTGATGGAGGGAAAACTTGGGATAAGACATTATATGTAAATGATAGCACTGGGATAGTTGATTTAGTGATAAACCCTGACAATCCTGATCAGCTTTGGGCAGCTTCATGGGAGCGCACTCGTAAGTCGTGGGATTTTAAAGGAAATGGAGAAGGAAGTGCTATATACAGATCAGATGATGGGGGAAATACTTGGGCAAAAAAAGTTAATGGTTTTCCTCAAAATGCTTATGTAGGTAGAATAGGATTAGATATATCGATAAGTGAAAGTAATATTATATATGCTTTACTGGATAATCAGGCAGAAACAAAAAAAGAGAAAAAGGAAAAGGAAGAAGGGCTTAAAATCACTGATTTTCTCACTATGTCTAAAGACGCTTTGATGGCATTAGACAATAAACAGCTAAATGAATTTTTGAAAAAAGAGAGGTATCCTAAAAAATACAGTGCTGAAAAGATTAAAAAAGAGGTGAAACAAGGGCTTTACAATGCTAAGGACATTGCTAACTATTTTGGAGATGCTAATGCAGCACTATTTGAAACGAGTGTGGCAGGAGCGCAACTGTATAAGTCGGAAGATTTCGGAGATAACTGGAAAATGGTAAATAGCTATGATTTGGAAGGGGTGTATTATACCTATGGATATTATTTCGGAGAGGTAAGAGTAAACCCTACCAATAGTAATCAAGTCTATATTTTTGGGGTTCCGTTATTAAAATCGGATGATGGAGGGGTAACCTTTGCCAGAATTGATACGCTTCATGATGTACATGTCGATCATCAGACATTGTGGATTGACCCTGTTGATTCGAAACATTTATTACTGGGTAATGACGGAGGGTTATACCAAAGTTATGATGAAGGTGCTAATTGGCTACATATCAATAATGTGTCGGTTGGACAGTTTTATACAATCAATATTGATAATGAAAAGCCATACAATATTTACGGAGGTTTGCAGGACAATGGAACTTTAGTGGGATCATCGAAATCAGTTCCTAACAAAACAAAAAAATGGGAAAAAGTTTTCGGGGGTGATGGCATGTTTGTAGCTCCTGACCCAACCAATAGCGATATTGTTTATACAGGATTTCAATTCGGGAATTATTATCGTGTAAAGAGAAGCGAAAGAGATACTAAATCAATCACACCTGCACACAATATTGGAGAGGCGTCATTACGATTTAACTGGAGAACACCTGTTGTATTGAGCAATCATAACCCTGAGATTGTGTATATAGGAGCGCAAAAATTATATAGGAGTCTAAATAGAGGTGATAATTGGGAAACTATAAGTGGTGATTTAACAAAAAACAAGCCTCAAGGCAATGTACCGTTTTCTACGTTCACATGTATAGCGGAGTCTCCTCTAAGCTTTAATCTTATTTATATTGGCACTGATGATGGAAATATACAGGTGACAAAAAATGGAGGAGGGAGTTGGGAACTGATTACTAACGGGCTTCCAAAAGACAAGTGGGTAAGTAGTGTTCACCCTTCTAATCATGACGAAAATGTAGTATATGTAACATTGAATGGATATAGAGAGGATGACTTTAAAACGTATGTGTATAAAAGTGAAGATCAGGGGAAAACGTGGAAGTCGTTAAAAAACAACTTACCCGATGTGGTGATGAACGTAATTGTTCAAGATCCGGTGAATGCCAAATTACTGTATTTAGGTACTGACCATGGCACATATATAAGTTTTGATGATGGAAAGAAATGGAATTTGTTAAATGGGTTACTAAATGCAGCATCTTACGACATGAAAGTTCATCAACGTGAGAACGAGTTGGTTATTGGTACGCATGGGCGAAGTGTTTTTGTGGTAGATGTAAAGCCATTTCAAAAACTAGATGTAAACGCTTCAATAATAGCATATAAACCTAATAATATTCGTTATTCTGAAAGATGGGGACAAAAAAGATATCCTTATCTACAATCTAATGATCCAAGTACCGAGGTAATGTATTATGCAAATTCGGCTGGAAAAGTAGCGGTTGAAATTTTTAAAGTAGAAGAAAATAAACGAGAGTTGATGCTGATGAGTGATATCGAAGCACAGTTAGGATACAACACCTATAGTTGGAACTTGAAGTCTAAAAAATATAAGAAGAACAAACCACTTGCTGGTGATGCAGCCTATGTGGAAAAAGGAAAGTATGAGATAGTGCTGAAAAAAGATGGAAAAGAATCGAAGGTTGAAATGGAAGTGAAGTAGTAGTTTATTTCTCTAAATACTCTTCAACATGCTGTTCTAAGTCGGAGAAGAATTCAAAGAAATCACCTTTGAATTCTTCATATCCTTCTTTCAATTCCTTTACCGATTCTTCCATTTTTGAATCGTGCTTTGTACGTCTCGACATTCCTAGCATTACGTTATCAATGCCTTCAAAATTAGCGTAATTGAGCAACCAATTTTCCTTCATCATGTATGGAAGCACTTGATTTACTCTTTCTGGTAAAATGTGTTTATGGGATATAATAATATTGTAAAAATTATTGACGTACTCATCAAGAGGCACTGATGAAAATTCATGCCAATTTTTGGCTAAAAAATGGTCATAATAAATATCCACGATCACTCCAGAGAAGTGTCTATATTTACCCCAAAGTCTTTTTTTACTGCGCATCACTACATCATGATTATCTGTAAAAAGATCAATTGAACGATGTAATCGAATCCCTTTTTGTATTTCAGAATCAAAGCTTTCCATTTTTACACCACGCAAAAAATCCCCTATAAAGTTTCCTATTGTAATAGGAACAGAATCACCAGAAAGATATATGTGAGCTAAAAAATTCATAATAGAAGTTAAGTATCAAATCTACCATTCACAATCTATAACTTAAATATTAATCATAGGGTATTTGCAAATGATAATTTCACTCACTAACTTGATGTGGAAAGATAATGAACATATCATGGAAAACAATCCTCACCTCAACATCTTAGTTCAGATGGCTCAAATTGATGGAGAAAGTGATGAAACGGAGTTAGAGCTTATTCGGCAAATAGGGAAGTCAGAGAACCTTTCTGATGATGATATTGATAAAATAATAGATACTACAAATCATGATGGAGGGATTCCGTCAATTGAAAATTTATCAGAAAAGGACAAATTGGAATTAATGACCAATTTAATACTGGTGATGAAAATAGATGGGATTATACATAAAAACGAGATGCAATTTTGCCTAGATATGATTGATAAGATAGGCTATGATCAAGATGCTTTTTATGAATTAGTTTCATCGACCACCAATGATATTCAATCGGACAAGGATATTCAGGTTATCAGAGATAAAGCAAAAACGTTACTAGGATAATATATGCCTGATATTCTAGGAGAGGCTTTGGTTGATTATTATAACGGCAAAGCAGAAACACTTTGGATAAATAATAAATATGGTGATCCAGAAGAAATGCCAATTGAGGTGTTTTTTCGTGAAAAGGAAGATTTGACCACTTTGGAGCAAACCGCCTTATTGCATTGTAGAGGTTCTATATTAGATGTTGGTGCTGCCACTGGAGCTATATCACTTTTACTTCAAGATGATTTTGATCTTACAGCTATTGAATTATCAGAGGGTGCTTGTCAGGTAATGAAGGCACTTGGAGTACGAAATGGAATTATTGGTGATGTTTTCCACTATAAAAACGCAAAATTTGATACGCTTATATTACTTATGAATGGGATTGGTTTAGCAGGAACGTTAAATAACCTATCCAGTTCTTTAAAGCATTTTAAATCATTATTATCAGAAAGTGGTCAAATTCTTCTAGACTCTAGTGATATAAGTTATTTGTATGAGGGAGATAAAAAACCCGATGATTGCTATTTTGGTGAATTGCAATATCAATACGAGTATAAAAACAAAAAGGGAGGCTGGTTTAATTGGCTTTATGTCGACCGTAAAACATTAGAGAAACATGCTAATGATGTTGGACTAATGTGCGAATTACTTTTTGAAGATGAAAATGATCAGTATTTAGTAAAGCTTATCAGTAAGTGATTGATATACTGTGAATTATTCGTTGATGTTATGTTGAGTCTAAACTTGATTAAGTGTTTAATAAAAACCTACATTATTGAATTAAAATCACCTCTATTTCACATGATTTTAATAGGCCTTTGTGATTACTAAACTATAGGGAAATCCCTTTTTTAGAATCGTGTATGTATTTACTACGATGAATAAGTAAAGAAAAAGGATTATTTAATAAATAATTGGTTTGCTTTTTTTGTAAACAGTACATGTGTTATAGAATACAAATGTTGAATGATTTGCAGCTTATTAGAAGTTGTATTTTTGCTATTCATTTTTTAAAATAAATTAAAATAATATACGATGAAAAAGATATTACAACTTCTATCACTTTCTATACTAACTTCATTATTGTTTGTAGTTGGTTGTAAAAAGGAAGAACCTGTTCCAGCAACTACAGGAACACTATCAGGTACAATAATTGACGCTATTTCGGGTAGTGCATTAGCTGATGTACTAGTTGTAGTTTTTGATGCTAATACAAATTCTCCTATAGGGGCGAGTGTTTCATCTGGAACAGATGGAGCTTATTCTGTAGAATTAGATTCAGGAACATATTTTGTAAAGGCTTCTAAACAAGGATATGAAAAATCTCCTCCAGCAGCAGTAGCTCCAATTTCATTTAACATCACTTTAGGAGTTACAACTACTAAAGATATTGAAATGTTTGAGAGTACTGTAATTGACGGAGGATGGATATCAGGAAAAGTTATGGCAGGAGATGTTGCAGTTGCTGGAGCCTTAGTAGTTGCAGATAACGCTGGTGTTGGCTACTCTACTATATCTGATGAGGCTGGAAATTATGCTATATTTAATGTTCCAGCAGCTACTTATGCTGTAAATGCATGGTTGGCTGGATATAATTCAACCGAAGTTTCTGCAAGTGTTACAGCTGCTACAGAAAGCACTGGAACAGATATTGTGATGACAGAAGGTGCTGGTGGCTCTGTAACTGGTTCAATTTCTTTCCTAGCAACAGGAAACCTTGAAGTAGACGTTGCTTTAACGCATCCATTTACTGGAGAAACAATACCAGGATTAGATACAGTTACCTCAAATTATGTGTATAAATTAACAAATGTACCTGATGGAACTTACCTAGCTAGAGCTTCTTACAATAATGATGGCATAGTGATGGATCCAGATTGGATTGTGAAAAATGGAGAGCCAAGAGTAACGGTTAATGGTGGTGAAGTAGGTAGGCCATTTTCTGTAACAAATGCCGTATCAGTAGTTGTTCCAACTAACGAAGCTACTTCCGTTGAACCTGTGGTTGTTACTACAACAACTCCAACTTTTGAGTGGACTCCTTATTCTGCCACAAGCGATTATGTTATTGAAGTAATGGATGCCAATGGAAAATTAATATGGGGAGGATTTACAGCGGAATATGCTTCTAAAAATGTGGTAATACCTGGCAGTTCAACAAGTATTGCTTTTGGAGATACAAGTGTAGGCAATGCTCCTATAGAAGATTTGGTTTCAGGAAAAACTTATAGGTGGAGAATTTTCGCAAGTAAAAATAATCAGCAGTCTGCAACAGGTTGGGAGTTAATTTCAGTTAGTGAAGATCAACGAGGATTGTTTATTGTAGAATAAGTAATAATAAAAATAAATAAAAAAGGAGAAGGCAAACTTGCCTTCTCCTTTTTTGTTGGTATAATGGGTCGAAAACCCTTTACTATAGGTGTATAAGTGATTTATGAAAGTCTTTATGAAATACATTTATAAAGACTTTTTTGTATAATGAAACATGTAAAAAAACGTTTTTGATCTTGTTGTAGATTACAGGTTATACGGTGAAAAAAGAAATAACAAGCAGCTATTAAGGTATAATGTGATATTTATTTTATAAGAAGCCGTCCAAAACTGCAGTTTCAAAACAGGTTTGTTTGGTTTATAACTATCGTACTTTTTGTTACTGCATGCTAAACGCACAGTCCTGCCTTTGCCGTAACGGTTACGTGCAGGTAGGCTTGATTTCTTTGCCTACTTTCTATATCAAGAATGAAAGTAGGAATAAAAAGGACTAAAAGTATCAAAATTAATTATCAAGTACTCTCTAACCCGATAAATAGAAAAAGCAGCCCTAATTTAGGCTGCTTTTATTATCGTGTTTACATTAACTCTATTATTGGTGAGTTGATCTCTATAAGTGCTTAGGCTCTCTTCGAGTCTATGAAGAATGGCAAGAAAATATCAGCAAAATTTCATCAACCATTTATCAGTACATTACCTTTTTTAAGGTACTTATTATTTAACCTCCAAAGTCATCAAACGAAACATTTTCTTGTGGTATTCCCCAGTCATCACACATTTTAATAACTGCTGCATTCATTAAAGGAGGTCCACAGAAGTAAAACTCTATTTCTTCAGGGCTAGGGTGTACACTCAACTGATGTTCGATTACCGCATTGTGTACAAAACCTAAAAATCCATCTCCTTCATCATCCAGTGATTTCTTGGCATTCCAATTGTCCTCTTCCATTGGCTCAGATAGCACAATATTAAAACTGAAATTTGGAAATTCTCTTTCAATCTGTCTGAAATCTTCCTCATAAAATAATTCCGTTTTCGAACGTCCTCCATACCAATAAGTAACTTTTCTTCCTGTTTTTAAGGTGTGGAATAAGTGAAACAAGTGTGAGCGCATAGGAGCCATCCCTGCACCACCACCAATATATATCATCTCCGCTTGTGTGTCTTTTATAAAGAATTCACCATAAGGTCCTGAGATAGTCACTTTATCTCCTACTTTTCTAGAGAAAACATATGAAGAACAAATCCCTGGATTTACATCCATCCACTGATTTTTAGCTCTATCCCATGGTGGAGTGGCAATTCTTATGGTTAACATTACAATATTGCCTTCGGCAGGATGATTAGCCATAGAATAAGCTCTAAATATTGGCTCATCATTTTTCATCTTCAATGACCATAAACCAAATTTATCCCAATCGGACTTAAATTTATCTGGTCCAGCAGGATCGTCTGGATGAGGTTCTATATTAATATCCTTAAAATCTACTTCACAATCAGGCACATCAATTTGAATATACCCTCCTGCTTGGAAGTCTAACGTTTCTCCTTCTGGAAGTCTTACTATAAATGCTTTAATAAACGTAGCAACATTAAAGTTAGAGATCACTTCACATTCCCATTTTTTAATACCAAAAATCTCTTCTGGTATTCTAATGTTCATATCTTCTTTCACTTTTACCTGACAAGCTAGCCTAACCTTTTCTCTTTGTTCAGTACGGCTCAAGTGTCCTACTTCAGTAGGCAACACATCTCCTCCTCCATCATCTACATTACACTTACACATTGCACAAGTACCACCACCACCACAAGCTGACGGCAAAAATATTTTTTGTGCTGAAAGTGTACTTAATAAAGTTGACCCTGCTGCTACAATAACTGGGCTGGCTTCATCACCATTAATAATGAGTTTCACATCACCGGATTGTACAAGTTTTGATTGCGCAAAAAGTAAGATAAAAACCAAAAGCATTATCACTAATGTGAACGCTACTATAGATGTAATAATTACTGTCGACATAGACTATAATTTATGTAAATTTTTAATGCCTTTTATTAAGCGACACAAATATATTTACTTATTCCTAAAATCGATAATTCAACTCCTATAATTTAGACTAGATTTTTATAATTGATTTAAAATATCGGAAACTGTAGCTCTTTTCTTGTAATTGTAATCAAAAAATACTTTCTCAATATTACCATTTTGATTAATAATGTAGGTTGCCGGAACTGGAAGTAAAGCAGCTTCATTTTTATTTCCGTTGTTTTCTGCAATATCTGTTTCTAGATGATTTTTTATTATATTTTGATACTTCTCTGTAACATAAAACAAAACATCATATTTCTTCATGATTTCTCCTTGAATATCTGATACTACTGAAAATGTAAGACCAGTATTTTTTATTGTCACTATTGCATTTTCAGTGGTTTCGGGTGTTATTGCAATTACAGATATTCCCCGATCTAAAATATACTGTACCGAGTCCTGAAAATTACTTAGATAACGATTACATACAGGACACCATTGACCACGATAAAATAATAAAACCACTTTCCCTTTGGTTAGTAGCTCTTTTAAATTTACTCGTTCGCCATTATGATCATCAGCTATAAATTCAGGAGCTTTTGTGCCTATGTTGAGACCAACAGGAACATGTTTATTCTCATTTACTCCCCATTGGCTTGGCGATTGAGAAAATGTTGTCATTGAAATAAGAAGTAAAAGGATGGTTAGTTTGTTTTTCATGATTATAAATTTACGGAAGCCCAAAATTATAACTGAATTGATGGCTTTTTTGTCCTGAAAACGACTTGTTTAAAACAATTGTTTCCAAGTACCTTTCATTTTGTTGTATTTCAATGTACTTGGCAAGGCACTCCACCAGTATTTGTTCATTTCTACAGCAAATGAAGTTTGCATATAACAATTAATTGTACAGCCTTCGCATTGAGGATATTGACCTTCTAAAGCCACAAGCTTTTGAACCTTCTCGGAATTATAGAGATCATATAAATTACCATCTATTGAGAGGTTACTAATTCCTAAATGATAACAAGGCAGCATCAACTTATTATTTGGAGAAATTACAATAGTAGAGCTTGCTGCCTTACATATAGGGCGTTCTACATGATTACCTCCATCTTCACGTAAGTTTAAAAATGCATTGTTTAAATAAACGTTTTTAGCTTTCGACCATTTTCTCAATTTATTCAGATCAGTGCTTTTAAAATTACCTTTCACAGTAACTTTATTATACTCAAAAGCGGGATTAAGTATGAGTACAAGATTATTCTTTTGACAGAAACCATGTACTTCATGAATTTCATCGATATTGTCTTCAAAAACAGTAAATAGTATGTCAGGCTTTTCACCTAGTTTTTTAGCCAACCTCACGGACTCCATCACGAAGTCATAGCAAGCTACTCCTCGCCCTTCATCATGTTTATCTTTATTCATTGAGTCCAATGAAAAATGAAGCATATCAACTTTTCCTTTTAATCGCTCTGCCCACTTTGGGTATAAAAGGCAGTTTGTGGTTATTGTAGTTATAAACCCCAGATTTTTTGCCATCAATAAGAGTTGATCTATTTCTCGGTGTAATAAAGGTTCTCCACCCGTAAAATCAATCACCTTTACACCTAGTTTCTTTAAATCAAGCAAATTTTGTTTTGCATTTTCAGTAGTGATGTATGGAGAAGGCTTTTCCCAAATATCACAAAACCCACAGCTGGCATTACAGCGGTAGGTTACATAATAATTACACAAAATAGGGTGAGAAATCAAACGCATGTTTGAAGGTAACAAAAAAGCCCTGACTGAAATGGTCAAGGCTTTAAAATATTGTTATACAAATTTTACTGAAGCATTTTCAACAAAGTAGTAAGTCTTGATTTTAAATTTCTTCTATCTACAATAAAATCAAGAAAGCCATGATCTTGTACAAACTCAGCACTTTGAAATCCTTTTGGTAAATCCTTACCAATTGTTTCACGTATTACACGAGGACCAGCAAAACCAATTAAAGCTCCTGGCTCAGCAATATTAAAATCTCCCAACATAGCATAAGAAGCAGTAACTCCACCAGTAGTAGGATCCGTTAGTAACGAAATATAAGGAACTTTAGCTTCTGATAATAACGCCAATTTTGCAGAGGTTTTTGCCATTTGCATTAATGACAATCCTGCTTCCATCATTCTCGCTCCTCCAGATTTAGAGATCATTAAAAATGGCGATTTTGTATCAATAGAGTGCTGAATTGCTCTAGCTATTTTTTCCCCTACTACTGAGCCCATAGATCCACCAATAAAGCTAAAGTCCATGCAAGATATTGTAATATCTAGTCCATTTAATTTACCATGAGCAGAACGAACGGCATCTTTTAGTCCCGATTTCTTTTGCGAAGCCTTGATTCGCTCGGGATAGGGTTTGCTATCCGTAAATTTTAAGGGGTTTGCCGAACTCATGTTTTCATCAAGCTCAGTGAATTTATTATTATCAAATAATATTTCGAAATACTCATTAGAACCAATACGCACATGATAATCGTCCTCAGGACTTACGTAGGCATTGTTCTTTAATTCACGCGTGTGGATAATCTTTCCACTTGGCGTTTTATACCACAACCCATCAGGAGCTTCTTTTTTAGCTTCTGTAGGTGTTAGAATTCCTTTATCTTTTCGTTGAAACCAAGAAGACATAGTGTTTTATTTAATTAATCTGGGTGTAAAGATATTATATATTTTCATATGCCTAAGCATATCTATTTTAAAAATAAAAAAAGCCTCACGCTAAATAGCATGAGGCTTTTTTCATAATATTTTTAAGATTACAACTTTTCTTTGATTTTAGCTGCTTTTCCTTGTTTCCCTCTTAAATAGTATAATCTTGCTCTTCTCACCTTACCTTTTCTCAATACTTCTATCTTATCAAGGTTTGGTGAAACAATAGGGAAAATTCTTTCGATACCAATACCGTTAGATACTTTTCTTACAGTAAAAGTTTCTCCGTTTGTGCCAACATTTTTTCGTTGGATTACTGTTCCTTGGTATTGCTGAATACGATGTTTTGTCCCCTCTACAATTCTAACGTGTACATTTACCGTATCACCAGATTTGAATTCAGGGAATTTTCCTCTTGCTTCGCTGTATTCAGCTTCTATTAATTTAATTAAATCACTCATGATTTTTATATCTATTACTCGCTTATTCTCAAAAATGGAGTGCAAATATATAAATATTTTTTCATTACACTCTTATTGGTTTTAAATATTTCTATTTTTCTTTATTATGATTTGGTCTTTTTTGTTCTGTGCGTTTTACTGATTGCTCAAATCGCCATTCTTCTACTTTTTTCTCGTGTCCTGAAAGCAAAATATCTGGCACCTTCAACCCATTAAATTCTGCAGGGCGCGTGTACACGGGTGGTGCTACTAATCCATCTTGAAAAGAGTCGGTTAAAGCAGAAGTTTCGTCTGACAATACTCCTGGGAGTAATCGTATAACAGCATCTGACACTACTGCTGCAGCTAATTCGCCACCAGAAAGCACATAGTCGCCTATACTAATTTCTTTTGTAATGTAATTTTCTCGAACGCGTTCATCCACACCTTTATAATGACCACATAATATCATTAAGTTACCCTTTAAAGATAGTTCATTTGCCATGTTTTGTGAAAACTGTTCTCCATCAGGACTCATATAAATAATTTCATCATAATCCCGCTCCGACTTTAAGGCATCAAAACATCGAACAATTGGCTCAATCATCATCACCATTCCCGCCCCTCCTCCAAAGGCATAGTCATCAATACGTCTGTGCTTATCCAATGAATATGTGCGCAAGTCATGCACTACTACTTCTACAATTCCTTTATCTTGAGCTCTTTTGAGAATGGAGTCTCCAAATGGGCTTTCTAGCAATTTTGGCAGGCAAGTGATGATGTCTATACGCATTATTCTTCTTCTTTATATACGTCTAGTAATCCTTCAGGAAGTTTTACGTTCACCAATCTATTTTCATGGTCTGCTTCCAACACAATTTCATCGTTTATAGGAATCAACATTTCTTTTCCTTTCAAATCCATCCCGAACAAATCCTGATTTGGAAACTCATATACCTGTGTTATCTCTCCCAATTCTCCTTCTATTTTATCAACAATGGTATAACCAATTACTTCATGATAATAAAATTGTCCTTTATCCAACTCAGGCAGGCTCTCAACAGGTAAATAAAGATCGTTTCCCAGAAGGTCTTTTATATCTTCTATTGAATTGACATCTTCAAATTTAACAATCGCCTTGTTAGTGTTTATTTGAAAATTTTCAATAAAAAAAGGAACCAGTTGTTTGTTGATTTCAACAAAAACGGATTCCATTTTTTTATAATCTTCGGGAAAGTCAACATCCAAATGAATGGATACTTCCCCTTTCAAACCATGCTTTTTGATTATGTGTCCTAAACGGAAACAGGCATCAATATTCATGATTAAATATTATTCTTATTTTTTATCTTCAGAAGGTGCTTCATCTGAAG
>JAOUKH010000049.1 GCA_029882685.1 Cyclobacteriaceae bacterium | reverse complement strand
ACTGACTTAATTGACCACCTACGCACCCTTTAAACCCAATAAATCCGGACAACGCTTGCACCCTCCGTATTACCGCGGCTGCTGGCACGGAGTTAGCCGGTGCTTATTCATACAGTACACTCAGTTTGCCACGCATGGCCTTTTTGTTCCTGTATAAAAGCAGTTTACAACCCAGAAGGCCGTCTTCCTGCACGCGGCATGGCTGGTTCAGGCTCTCGCCCATTGACCAATATTCCCTACTGCTGCCTCCCGTAGGAGTCTGGTCCGTATCTCAGTACCAGTGTGGGGGATCATCCTCTCAGAACCCCTAGACATCGTTGCCTTGGTGAGCCGTTACCTCACCAACTAGCTAATGTCACGCATGCCCATCCTTAACCAATAAATCTTTAATCATATTCTGATGCCATCTAATGATACTATGGAGTATTAATCCGGATTTCTCCGGGCTATCCTCCAGTTAAGGGTAGGTTGCATACGCGTTACGCACCCGTGCGCCACTGTCATTTATCCCGAAAGATAAAATCTCGTTCGACTTGCATGTATTAGGCCTGCCGCTAGCGTTCATCCTGAGCCAGGATCAAACTCTCCATTGTAATATGTATTTAAGACATAAGAACCAAGATACAAGTATCAAGACTTATGTCTCAGGTGAATCGGTTAAACCATCCACCTAATGTTTGTTCGATCACTGACCTATTAAACTCTGATGAAATAAATTCCATCTAAAAAGAAATCTCAACCTATTATCTAAAATAGTGTCGAGAGGTCCGCTATCAATTTACAATAATTCAAAGAACTTTTTAATTAGTTATCGATCCTATAAACCCTTGTTAGTAGTAAGTAGTTTGGCTTTAATTACTAACCGATTCTAAAATCCTAATTAAGTGCTGTTTTATCTGTATTTATACTTCTAAAACTCTTGCTTTTTCTTGCCAAAAATCGTTATTCCTGACTCCTTTTATTTCCCCTTTTCCTAAAGCGAGTGCAAAGATGAAAGTTTTAATCTTAACCTCCAAAACTTTATCGAAATTAATTTTAAACTTTTTTAACTCTAAAATTAACCCCGCTTTTTACTCAACTTTTCAAGAAAAATTCCCTTATTCTCCTGCCAAAAATCGTTCTCCTTGACACGTCTGTTTTCCCTTATTTCTCAATGGGAGCGCAAAGATGAAAGTTTTAATCTTAACCTCCAAAACTTTATCGAAATTAATTTTAATTTATTTCTAATAACCCAAAATTAATACTCAATTACCCCCTCCCAACACTTCAAAAATCTCCTCTACTTCTCCACATGTTCCCCAAAAGGATTGCAAAGGTAAAAACACTATCTGGCATCTACAATCTCTTATTGAAAAAAATATGAAACTTTTTATAAACAACTCATTGTCAAATAGTAATCACACTCTACTTCTGCACCTTATACAATGGTACTGTACTGCAAGCCTCTCCGTACATCAAACTAGATACTAATGGATGCAACATGGAAACCAACTCTACATAAGCAAACTCTGGAATTGGCAAATTACTACATCCCTTTATCACTACCTTCTTATCACGGTAATTCTCTAAATTTATTTTAGTGAAAGCTTGTTGAAAAAGTGCTTGCTCTAATGCTTCTAAATTTCCGAAAACCACCTTATTGGCAAAGGGATTAATTTTAATTGCTAAAAGCATATAAGCCCAAGTAGGAACAATTGCATCTTCCGAACAGTATAATGCGACATTTTTATTTTTATATACAGACCAATCATGTCCCTTAACAAACAAGCGAAAATCCTTTTCCTTTAGCACCAACCCTTGAAAAAGGTTGTCTTTAATATCATATACTACTCGTTCCCCATGATGATAGTATTCTTCTAAGTCCAAAGTAACCAATGAGCTATTGGCTACTTTGTTAATAATAGGAAGTTCGTTGTTCATGATGTATGATAGTTATAGACATTAAACACTAAATCTAGTTTATTTCACTATAAAATGTGAAACATTTGAACTCAATTTGTGCGTACCAAAGAGTAATGTAAACACAATCAAGATCAAAACGGTTTCTTTCTAGGTGTTGTGGTTTGAAATTCTTTTAAATAAAATGGCTCAAAATAGGCTATATCCTCGAAGTATTGTCCTAAATATTTTTCAATTGCTAGTTCTCCTATTGTTGTAGCTGAAGGAAAAATTTTATCAATAAATACTGCCTTTTTATTTAATACCCCTTTGCACTTCTCGGACCCATTTCCAAAAAAAATCAATTTATGATCATTAAAGTAGTCATTAAACGAAGACTCATCTATTATTACTGGTTGTACTGACAAAACATTTTGATATTCATAATTATACAGTGATGCATATACTTCCATTCTACGTGCATCTAGCATTGGACACAACAGAGTGTTTTCGTTAATAGGAATACGAATCTGTTTTGCCATTCCTCTCAATGTAGATATAGCTATTAGGGGAATATTCAATGCATAACAAAGACCTTTAGCTGTTGAAGCACCTATTCTTAGCCCTGTATAAGAACCTGGTCCTTTTGATATAGCAATTGCTTCAAGATCGTTTTGATGCTTGCCACAATAAGCTAACAAATCTTTAATAATTGGGATAAGGTATTCTGAATGAGATTTATCAAGATGTAACTCTTTTAACCCCACTAAATTGCCATTACTATGTAAAGCCACAGAACATACAGTTGTTGATGTTTCAATACTTAATATTAATGCCATTATTGTTTTCCTAATATCATATGGTAGTGTGTATTGTCTGACAATAATTCAACGGCTTTTTTGATATCATTATCTTGATGTATAGTTGCTTCGATATCACCTCTAACTAAATAATACCTAGAAACTATTTCTTTTTGAAGCATCAGTTTGATTTCTTCTTCGAATTTCTCGAAATCGTTTTGTTTAACTTGTTGTATGTCACTTTTTAATGCTTCAAATTCAAGTTTTATCTTATCATAAATCATTTCCTTCTTGGCTACATTTTCCAATAAATTCAAATTATTCCCTATGGGGGATGTATATTCAAAATTTTGTTTTATAATCCACTCTTTAAATTTATTATACTCCTCATCAGAAATCTTAAATTGCTTAGGTGAAGTAATGCTTTCATGATTATGACGATATATATTTGCATACCTGAATACATATCCTTTCATAACTAACTCCTTGGTAACTGGAGCTATTTTTCTTCCTTTCACTTCTATGTCAGGTGTTAAACCACCACCATCGTACATTAATCTACCATTTTTCGTTTTAAATCCTAACTTTAAAGAATCAATTTCATCAAAATGCTCACCTCTATTATTATCTGAATAATTTATTTTTTGAATACATCTACCACTAGGTGTATAATATTTTGCTGCTGTTACTTTTAGTTGAGTATTATATGCAAGAGGTCGTGTAGTTTGAACTAACCCTTTTCCAAAAGTTTTTCGTCCTACCAATACCCCACGATCATAATCCTGCATAACTCCTGCTACAATTTCTGATGCTGAAGCACTAATCTCATTAATAAGAACTACCAAAGGTATTTTTATATCAACAGGCATGTTTAATGACTTATATGATTTATTCCACTCTGCAGCTTTTCCTTTTGTAGAAACAATTTCTTTCCCTCTTGGAATAAAAACATTAGACACATTAATTGCCTCATTTAATAACCCTCCAGAGTTATTTCTAATATCCAGAATTATATTTTCAGCACCTTTTGCCTTCAACTCATTCATAGCTTTTGTCACCTCTTTAGCTGCACCGAAAGTAAAGTCTGAAAGCAAAATGTATCCAATATTATTATTAATCATTTCTGAATAAGGTACATTACTGATAAAGATTTTTTCTCTATTTAATTTGAATGAAATTGATTCTGACTCTCCTACTCTTTTTACTATTACTTCTACTTCTGTTTTAGGAGAGCCTTTAAGTGATTTTGCAATAGCTTCAGTGGTTTGATTCAAAACCGATTTTCCGTCAATTTCAATAATTTCATCTCCAATTCTTATACCTGATTTATGTGCGATGAAATTTTCATGGATCATAGTAACGTATACCATATCGCCTATGTTACCAACCGAAATTCCTATTCCTCCATACTGCCCTGTAGTCATTGCTCGATAAGAATCTATTTCATCTTCAGAAATAAAATTGGTGTACGGATCGAGAGATGCCAACATTGAGTCGATTCCTTTACGGATTAAAGATTTTGGATCTACTTCATCTACATAATATGCATTTACTTCCTTAAACAGTGTGGTGAAAATATCGAGATTTCGGGTGATTTCGAAGTACTTGTTATCAGTAGAAAAGCCAAGTAAGATGGCTACTAGCAACAGTGTTAAAAACGAAACTAAAAAAGGCTTACTTCTCCTCATTCTTTTATATGCTAATGTCTTTTTCTAGCAAACGTTCTAAGGAGATTTTAAGTTTTTTTTCAATTTGATGATAGTCTAATATTTCCTTAGGCGTATAAATATAGGCAATTAACTTTGGTTTGCTATTGTTAATCGTTTGTTTGTTTAGTCTATAAGCTTCACGCATTCTCCTTTTAATTAGATTACGATCTACTGCTTTTTTAAAGTTTCTCTTAGGCACACTAAAGAGAACTTGATGCAACTCATCAAGCCGTTTATTTGGGTTATAAAAAACCTTGAATGGGTATATATAAAAAGAGGAACCCTTATCAAAAAGTTCCTTAATTAGTTTTTTACTACAAAGTCGTTCTGACTTTTTAAAGGTATTCAAGCCCATTGCATCGTATTTTTCAAAGAAATATTTTGAAAAATAACAATCTCAACCGACAAGTAATAGTGAACTATTACTTATGTGTTTTTTCGTCAGAAACTGTTAATTTCTTTCTTCCTTTAGCTCTTCTTCTAGCAATTACAGCTCTACCACTAGCCGATTCCATTCTAGATTTGAAACCATGCTTATTTTTTCTCTTTCTTTTCGAAGGTTGAAACGTTCTTTTCATCGTGCTTTTTATACTTTAGGGGTGCAAAGATAAGTAGCTTTTTTCTTTTTACAAAAGTCCTTTTTTAAATAAATTGTGTTATTTGTTATAATGCTGTTTAAAGGCACTTAATTATACGGTAAAAGTAATTATAACTTCTAAATATTCAGAGTTAATTATCGTAAATCACCAAAATGTTGCTACAACAGTTAATTGAAAAACAATTATTTGAACTATCTTATTAACATTTTGAGAATTATAATGATAAGCTAATCAAAAATGGATAAACCCTCCTTCTTTCAAGACGTTTATGAAGTTGCCAGACTGATCCCAAATGGGAGAGTGACAAGTTATGGTGCTATAGCAGCTTACTTAGGTGCAAAAGGAAGTGCCAGAATGGTAGGCTGGGCTATGAATGGTTGCCCTCCAGATGTACCTGCTCATAGGGTTGTAAATAGAGTAGGTCTTCTGACTGGCAAACATCATTTTTCTAACCCAAACAGAATGCAGGAATTACTTGAGTCCGAAAATATTAGTGTGATTGAAGATGAAATTCAAAATTTCAATAAACACTTCTGGGATCCAATTGTTGAATTAGGATTCTAATACCAATTCTCGATTTGAGAATATTTTCTTATTATAAACATATCTGATTATTGAAATAGCTCTAAAAACGTCATAAAATAAATATTAAGAAGCTATACAGACTGGCACGCCTCTTGCCTATAGTGTTGCAGGAAGTAATTTAGTTGATAAAGTAAGCAGGAGTGTGGGAATCTAATCGTCTGGGGATTATTTTTTCACCCCTGCTTCTTTTATTAGTAGGAGACCCAAAAAAGTGATCAGACCATTCACTACCAAAATAAAAAAACCAAACCACCCCTCACTAATTTCATTTATTCCAAAACTCAATACTGGAGACAATAAACAAATCCATGGCACCCATTTATCTTTCACTGAAAAATTGGTAAAAAGCCCAAAAGCATAAAGCCCTAACAGTGGTCCGTACGTGTATCCAGCTGCTTTAAATACTAAACTAATAATACTATCATCATTAATTAGTCGGAAAATAATGATTACTACAAAGAGAATAATTGAAAAAGCTAGATGTACTTTTATGCGGGTTGTTTTATTATTTATTTTCTGATCTTCTTTTTCAAATCCTAGAAAATCAACACAAAAAGATGTGGTAAGTGAAGTTAGTGCAGAGTCGGCACTAGAATAAGCTGCTGCTGTAATCCCAAGAAGGAATACTATTCCGGAAAATAAATTAAAATGATTCAAAGCTAACATAGGAAATAAATCGTCAGATCGAGAAGGTATAGTAATGCCATTTTGATTAGCATATATGAAAAGTAATGCTCCCAAAGATAGAAAGAGGATATTTGCTATTACTAAAATAATACTAAACCAGAACATGTTTTTTTGTGCTTCTCCTATATTCTTACAAGTAAGGTTCTTTTGCATCATATCCTGATCTAGTCCAGTCATTACAATAGCAATAAAAGCCCCTGCAAAAAATTGCTTAAAAAAATTATTTCCAGACGACCATTCCCATTCCCATAAATTTGAATATTCACTATCGGCAACAGCATTAATTAATCCTGAAGTAGATAACGATAGTTCATCACTGATATATATTATTGTTGTAGCTACAGCCAGTAGCATAAATAAGGTTTGAAGCGAATCAGTCCAAACAATGGTTTTGATTCCTCCACGGAAAGTATAAAGCCAAATTAAGGCTATGGTGATCATCACAGTCATCCAAAAGGGCACTTCCCATGCATCGAATACTGCTATTTGTAGTACACCAGCTACCAAAAACAATCGGAATGATGATCCCACTACTCGAGAAAGAAGAAAGAAAAAAGCTCCTGTTTTATAAGACCAAAAACCAAATCGTGTTTCAAGGTAGGTATAAATTGAGACTAAATTTAAACGATAATATAAAGGCATTAATACTGTAGCTATCACTAAATACCCTAGCAAATAACCCAAAACTATTTGCATATAGGTGAATTGTGTACTTGCTACCCAGCCAGGCACAGAAATGAAAGTAACTCCTGAAAGCGATGCGCCAATCATTCCAAATGCTACTAAAAACCAAGGCGATTGCCTATTAGCAGTAAAGAAAGTGTGATCATCTGTTTTTTTGGAGGTAAAAAAAGAAATTAGAATCAAAATTAAAAAATATCCTCCTATTACTAAAAAAGCTATAAATGGTGTCATTCAGTCGATTTTATACTTTTGCTAAAATTGCTATTTTTTTTACCTTTGCCAAACTATTTGTTTTTACTATGGATTATAATTTTCAAGAAGAAGAAATATTAGAGGTTTTAGATGAAACAACTGATTTAAAAAATCTTGTTGTTTTTAATGACGATTTTAATACTTTTGATCATGTGATTAACACATTAATAAAAGTTTGTAAGCATACTAACGAACAAGCTGAACAGTGTACATGGCTAATACACTACAAAGGAAAATGTTCTGTAAAAAAAGCTGAAATGACTACCCTAAAGCCTATGAGACAAGCTATTTGCGATGCGGGTATTGACGCTCAAATTCTATAATATATTTATCCCTCTGTTTTTTATTGAAATTATATACTGAAAAATTCCAAACCTTATGATTCAGTATCCTTCAAAACACATTGAAAAAGCAGTAGAAGAAATTTCCAAGTTGCCAGGAATTGGTAAAAAGACCGCACTCCGGTTAGCTCTTCATCTATTAAAAGAAAAGGAAGGTACTTCACATTTACTTGCCAACTCTCTGATTGATCTACGAACCAAAACGAAGTATTGCATAAAATGTCATAATATTTCAGATGACGATATATGTGGCATTTGTGCAAGTCATAGGCGGGATAAATCAATCATTTGTGTAGTGGAAGATACTCGCGATGTTCTTGCTATCGAAAATACTGGACAATATTCGGGTTTGTATCATGTTTTAAATGGTGTGATTTCCCCCATGGATGGTATTGGTCCATCTGAATTAACCGTTGAATCTTTATTAGAAAGAATCAAAACGAATGAGGAAGTAAAAGAGATTATTTTTGCTTTAAGCCCGACAATGGAAGGTGACACTACCTCTTTTTATCTCACAAAAAAAATGAAAAATCTACCACTAGAGCTTTCAACAATTGCAAGAGGAGTACCAATTGGAGGGGAGTTAGAATACACAGATGAAATTACTTTGGGGAGGAGTATTATTACTAGAACTAAGAACGAATAATAAATTATTTGTGATAACTACTGCACTAAGCAGCAAAAACACTATTTTTGCTGCAAATTTTAAAACCTACATTTTATTTTTGCATGACAAAATTATCCAACAGAATTAACAGTTTAGCTGAATCAGCTACAATTTCTATGGCTGCAAAAGCTAGAGAAATGAAAGAAAAAGGTATTGATGTAATTAGTCTAAGTTTAGGAGAACCTGATTTTCCAACCCCAAAACACATTCAAGAAGGCGCTAAAGATGCGATAGACTCTGGAAAATATTTCGCATATCCTCCAGTGCCAGGCTATGCTGATTTAAGAAAAGCTATTGCAGATAAGTTTAATAAGGAAAATGGTATTCCATACACTGCTAATAATATTGTTGTTTCAAACGGTGCAAAACAATCCATTGCCAATGTAATGTATTCATTAATCAATCCCGGTGATGAAGTAATTGTGTTTTCTCCATTTTGGGTGAGCTACTCTGCTTTGATTGAACTCGCAGAAGGAACACCTGTTTTCGTGAAAGGCACAATTGAAAATGATTTTAAAGTAACAGCTGATCAAGTTGAAGCTGCAATTACAGATAAAACCAAAGCCATAATTTATTCTTCTCCTTGTAATCCTACAGGGTCTGTCTTCCTTAAAGAAGAGTTAGAAGCTATTTCAAAAGTAGTACTAAAGCATGCCAACATAATGGTATTGGCTGATGAAATATACGAACACATCAACTTTACTGGGCAACATGCTAGCATGGCATCATTACCAGGTATGTTTGAAAGAACAGTAACTATTAATGGGGTAGCGAAAGGTTTTGCCATGACAGGTTGGAGAGTAGGGTATATTGGTGCTCCAGAGTGGCTTGCAAAAGGATGTACTAAAATGCAAGGGCAAATTACTTCTGCCAATTGTTCTATTGCCCAACGTGCTACATTAACTGCTTTAACAAGTGATTTAGGTCCAACTAAAGAGATGGCCGAAGCATATTTGCAACGTAGAGAAATGGTATATGGTTTATTGAAAGAAATACCTGGCGTAGAAATTAATATGCCTACTGGTGCATTTTATTTTTTTCCTGATCTAAGTAGCTTTTTTGGCAAATCTGATGGTAACACAACTGTACATAATGCTTCCGACTTATGTATTTACATACTTGAAAATGCACACGTTTCTCTTGTAACTGGCGAAGCTTTTGGTGAGCCTAATTGCGTACGTATTTCATATGCTGCTTCGGAAAATAACTTGAAAGAAGCCATAAAAAGAATAAAAGAGGTATTAAGCAAATTGAATTAAAATATCAGTCTCAAAAAAAATATTAGCAAATACATTTTGGGTATTACAATTCTACAGAATTACGTGGTACTTTTTTGAGACTGTTTCTGATTATTTTACTAAAAAAATTCAAGTCAAATGAGTAACACTTCATTACCGTCAATTTTTAACAATTTTAATTCTATTAATGCCTTAATTATTGGTGATGTAATGATTGACTCCTACATCTGGGGTAGTGTTGAGCGGATGTCTCCTGAAGCACCAGTTCCTATAGTTCGGGTTGACAAACGTGATTTTAGGCTAGGGGGTGCTGCTAATGTTGCACTAAATATTCAAGCACTTGGTGCAACACCAATCATATGTGCTGTAGTTGGTCATGATGATGAAGGTAATCGATTTATTGAAAGGCTTGGGGAAAGAGATATTAGTTCAGATGGTATAGTACTCAGTGATGAGCGACCAACTACCGTTAAAACGAGGGTGATTTCAGACAATCAGCATATGGTTAGGATTGATGAAGAATCGGATGCTGAAATAACTACCAAAGAGACTATCTCCTTAAAAGAAAAAATAAAGTCACTTATTATTAAGTGTCAAGTAGTAATATTTGAAGATTATGATAAAGGAAGCATTAGTCCTGAAATAATAACTTACACCGTAAACCTTGCAAAGCAACACAACATCCCCACGGTAGTAGATCCTAAAAAGAGAAATTTCATGGACTATCATGGTGTAACACTATTTAAGCCCAACCTAAAGGAGCTCAAAGAAGGACTACATGTGGAATTTGATGTAACCGATCAAGAACAGCTAGAAGAAGCTGTAAATACGCTTTTGAAACATTTATCTTGCGATAGTGCTTTAATCACACTTTCGGAACATGGCGTGTATGTATGCAATCAGGAAAGTAGACATCATTTTGCTGCACACATTCGTGAAATCGCTGATGTTTCAGGTGCTGGTGACACGGTAATTAGTATTGCGGCATTATGTGTGGCTCTAGGTTTGTCTTATGATTTGGTAGCACAACTTTCCAACTTAGGGGGCGGGTTAGTTTGTGAACATGTGGGTGTAGTTACCATTAATAAACAGTTATTATTAGAAGAAGCACAACAAACCATTTCTAATTTTTAATTTACTCTTCAATTATTCTTACGTCATTACAATGTTTTATCTAATTCCCCATTAACATGAAAATTTGTGATTGGACTTAGTATTATAGAAAAATTGATTCCAAATGGATCAAAGTTAAATATCAAAACACATACATCACCATCATAAGGTAATGTAATAAACTACCAGCCATAACAAATAAATGCCAAATAAAGTGTGCTAATTTCATTCGGGTATCAATTACATAAAAGATAATACCAGTAGTATAGGCAATGCCACCAGAAAAAAGCAACCAAAAGGCTGGAGTAGGAAGTACAATATATAATGTTTCCGCTTTAAAAAGTGCAATCCATCCCATAAAGGCATACATTATTACCGAAATAGCATGGAAGCGACCAATAAATAGCACCTTTAACAAAATACCAAATAGGGCTAATCCCCACTGAATGCCAAAAAATATCCAGCCTAAATTACCCCCTATACTAATCAGTAGTACGGGGGTATATGTACCAGCAATAAGTAAATAAATCCCACAATGATCAAGAATGTTAAAGAACCGTTTCGTCTTTTCATGTTGGATGCCATGATATAAAGAAGAGACTGTGTATAGAAGAACGAGGCTAATTCCATAGATAAGAGCACTAAATAAACTCCAGTCCTTATCACTTTTAGCCCCAAAAACGATAAGCACTACTAAACCACCTATGGTCGTTAACATAGTGATACCGTGAGAAAGGGTGTTAAACCATTCTTCTGTTATAGTCTGTTTTGTTCTTCTTTTAGCAACCATTAATTTGGTGTATTATCTACTTAAAGTATCTCCAAACATATTTTAACTTATTCTTTCCAAAATTCGACATTAATATTTTGATACCATTTTCTTGAAGTTTCAGGAATATCTATATTCAAAACATACCTTCCTTTATTAAGATCAAAGATTTCTAACTCTTTTACCAATGTATATTGATTAGTTTTTTTATAATATTGAAATTTCCATTTTCCATTTACAACTTCGTCTTTAATTGTGATAATAATCTTACTGTTAATTAATTCTTGAAATTGACTTTCTTCCAAATCAGAAGAATTTGTATTCGGGAATAATTCATCTATTTGTTTGTAATTAAAATACATTTTTAAAACATCTTTGTCTGCATAATCACTTTCAATGGCTAGGAATATTATTCTATCATCCGATTCAAATTTATCAAGATACCACAGGCTTGCCACCGTTCTTGCATTAGTAATAAAGCCACTATTATCATAAAATTGCCATTGCTCCTGAATTAGATTTCCAATATTAAGCACCTTAGCAGCATTTTTTTGAGTAAGTGGCAAACTTAAAAGTATCATGCTAAAAATGAGACCTATGATTCTAGCTTTAGAATGATTAGCTAAAAGAGAATAATGCATCGAACGATAAATAAAAGAAAATGTAGTAGCTGAAACAACTAAATAAAATGGATAATATATACTGCTTACTATTTTATTTCTTTTCAACAGTCCAAATGACAAATTATCAAAAAGATAAAGGAGTAAAGGAAAAAGGAAATAAGAAAAATAATGCTCTGGTAAACTAGTTAGATAAAAAAAGGCCATCATTAGTGATATGTGAATAGCAATACCTAGAATAGATATCAAAAGAAATACAGAAGTACCAAACATCAACCCTGCTATTCTGTTAATTCGTAAAACATAGTCCTCAAGTGACCCTTCATTGTACTTATTAAATAATGCTGATAGTTTAATTGAAGATGAAGTCAGGTTTTTTCCGTGAGAATAATTAAATGCATTCATCCCTACCCAAATAGTTTTAATGATTAAGTGTAGAACGAAACCAATAGTAAGAATAGCAAAAGCTAAAGACAAAATTGCAAGTAATTCGTTAATACCAGCTATTCCACCAGTAGGCTCAAGACTAAGCTTAATTGAAAGAAGCCAAGAGGGAATTTGAAATAGTGTAAAAACCAGACCACCTGAAATAAACATTTCAGGCTCCCAGCTTAATCTCGAATATTTTAGCTCCTCACTCATATCTTAACTTTAGATGTGTTATGAAAAAAGAATTTTTTCATTTCTAAATTAGTTATTTTTTGTTCTCAAACATAAAACCCCCACAGGAAATAAAGTTTTCCTGTGGGGGTTTTATTATCATAATAATGTAACCCTTACTTACTATTAATTGCTTCCATTTCTAAACTCACTATTTCCAATTGGAAATTAGTTAGTGTAGTGTAAACACCATATAGAGGTTTATCCATAAAATGTGTTTCTAACCAAGTTTTTCCTTCATCTCGATTAGACAATATGGTCATTAATTCTGGATTTTGATTTTGAAGCGTACTTACAAATTTTTGTACATGATTCTCAAGCTTTTTGCCATTTGGTGAGCTACCATTATTGTACATCAAAATATCATTTAGTTGCGTATCAAAAATGAAGATATTGTAAATGTTTAACTTGTCGTCTATACTTTTCTCGTCAACTGTTGACACTAAATGTCTCTTAAGTTCGTCAATATAATTTAATGTATTAGACGATACTTCTGACAATTCTGATTTGGCATTACGAGTTTTAATTAGGCGATCATATTTTAGATCGTAAGCCTTTTCCATATTACTATTAATGGCAAGAAGGCTGTTTATATATGCCGTACTAGGTCGCCTGAGACTAAATGCAAAGAGCGAACTTACTATGGCAATTAATAATACCGATAGTGTGACAGGCTGCACTTTCATCATTGCATCTTTGCCAACAGACCTGAAAAATAACGGCACAAAAATGATTAAGAAAATAAGGAAGCCTGCAATGAGTAGTTCTTTACCATAACTCCAATGCAAGACATGCAGAACAATACCTATTACAACTAAATTGGCGCCAGCGTACCCACTTATATTTCTAAACTTTCCCATAGCACTATCAGTTTGTTTCAAGGATAAAATAAGCATCAGAGGGAGGTAACCAAAAACTATTAATGCTGCTCCTAAAACAAGCATTTCATTAGAAGCTACTAATCGCAGTAATTTCATGATAGAACCGACAAGCAAAAGAGCCGATCCGGTTGTTCCTAAAACATTCATTGATTTTTTCATTTTAAAATATTTTTGAGTGATTAAATAATTTGTGGCTTCCTGAATTTCACGATAGCCATTTGGACATATTTTCTTTTTAATATTTTGATAAAGTTCTTCGAACGACAATACTTTCAAGTCTTCCTCCTCCATTGTACAGCAAATATGATCAAGTAAATCTTCTTCAAGGTCAAGCAGCTCAACCCCATTTTGACGAATATCACCACGGATTAACTCTATTTGAAATTGTGTTAAGGCACTCATGATGGCTGAGGTTTTGCAATTAATATGCTTTGTAGTGTGGATATAAATTGATTAAGCTCATCCACTTTTTCAAGAGTTGAGACTCTTCCTTTTTCAGTTAAGAAATAATACTTCCTCATTCGGTTTCCTACCATTTCTTTTTCTGTATCTACTAAGCCATCATCCTTAAGCTTGTGTAGAGCCGGGTACAACGAACCCTCCTTTATTAAAATTTTATCTTTTGACAAGATTTTAACACGTTGGGCAATTTCATAACCATACATTTTATCATTATGTGTTAATAATTTTAAAATGATAGTAGATAATGTTCCTTTCAGTAGTTCTTTTGAATACATAGTAGTTATATACATAGATGTTAGATGCAAACATACATAGAAAAACTATGTATACAAATTATTTTTAGATTTTTTCGATAAGATTATCTAATTGACTAAAATTAGTCTAGTGAGGTAAGTGATGGAATCTGTAAAAGACTATTGATATTTATTAAGAAAAAAGGATTGTTTATCTCAATTATGTTATAAAACGTATCCAGTAATTGCCAGTATTTTATGAATGGTTTTCCACTTCTTTCTTTGTGTATTTCCAGCGTTTGTGTGACCAGAGCCATTCCGATGGATTTTCTTGTATTATTTTTTCAACAGCATCTACATAGTTATCCAGTATAGAGTGATCCTCTTTTTTATATGGAGGAACACCAATAGGAATGACTTCAACTTTATAATACCCTCTTTTTACCTTAGTGCAAGCAAAATAAAAAACAGGACATTTTACTAATTTAGCTAGAGACTCAGCACCCATAAAAAAAGATGTTTCCTGATTTAAAAAAGTTGTCCAATACTTCCTTAATCCTCGCTGTGGTATCTGGTCTCCTACAATAGCAAAGCCTCTTCCTTCTTTACTCCCTTTAATAACCTCACGTGCTGCATGCTGAGTACTAATGGGTTTAGCTCCAAAACGAGAGCGAAGTTCAATCATATATCTATCAAAGCTTTTATTAGTAAGAGGCTGGTATATAAAATCTAGATTTTTTGCGAAATCTAAAGCTGCTGATAATGACATCCATTCCCAGTTGAACTGATGACTCGCTAAATACATAATTGTTTTTCCCTTGAATGGAGATAATATTTCAGTATTAGTAAACACAACCCTCTCTTTTATTTGTTGGGGCGACATCCTATTAGCTTTCAATAATTCCATTGCGAAATCAGCCAATGAACGGTAAAACCCCCTAGCTATTTTTTTAATTTCTTTTTCAGATTTATCAGGAAAAGAGTTATAAAGATTGGAGAGTACTACTTTTTTTCGATAGCCTACTACATAATAAGAAACAAAAAATAGAAAATCAGCTATTAAATAGAGTGACCAAAGTGGTAAATAGGCAATCAGTTTGAGGATGAACATTATGTTTTTCCTTTATCTTCTACTTTTGATCACTTTTTATTTCAAATAATTCGAAACTCTTTCTCATAAAAACCGATCTTTTTTCAATTTCATGATTCGTTGATATGACAGATTAATACGCTCTTCAGTTATCTCACCATCTTCAATAAGTTTTTTTACAACTTTATAAACAGCATCTACTGTTCTGTCCTCGCTCCCTTGGATGTTGTTAGAAAAAATCATCACATCTACCCCTGCCTTTAATGTTAATTCGATTGATTTTTCAAATCCGAAATGTTTTGTAATTGCATGCATTTGTAAATCATCAGTAAACACAACTCCATCATGTCCCATTTCCTTACGTAATAAATCATCAATTACTTTTTCAGATAATGTGCCTGGATTGCCATTTTTATCTAATTTCTTATTTACAATATGAGCAGTCATAACTGCATCAATCTTTCCACTATCAATCATTATTTTATATGGCTGTAATTCTTCTTCTTGCCAATATTCGGTTACATCAGCTATCCCTAAATGCGTATCTGCTTTAGAACTACCGTGACCTGGAAAATGCTTAAGAGCCGTTACAACTCCGTACTTTCGATGTTGTTCCACAATAATAGAAGCATGTTTAGCTACCAATGTAGCATCAGCACTAAAAGCTCTCCCATATTTTGTGATAATGGGATTATCAGGATTAATGGATAAATCAACTACTGGGGCAAAGTTTACATTAAACCCCAGCCCAGCTAAAGTAGAAGCCGTTATTTCCCCGTAAAATTTTGTAGAATCTACATTGTCTAGTGATCCCAAATATTCAGCAGTAACTGATTTTGGAAACTGATATTTTGTTTTCAATCTATTTACTCTGCCACCTTCCTGATCGATAGCTATAAAAAGAGGGATAGTAGCATAACTTTGCAATTGATAAGTAACCTGTTTAAGGTTAATATAAGAATTATTGGGCATAATATTTTTTTCAAATAAAATAATGCCGCCTATTTTACCCTCTTTAATTTCTTGAAGAATAATACTAGTACTGTCTAGCTTTTGTTCAGCTACACCTACCAAAATCATTTGTCCAATTTTTATATCTAGACTATCAATTTGTGCATACAAAAAGGATTGAACAAGCAATAATGTGATAATAAATATTTGTCTCATACTAGAAATTTAATACTTTTCATGAATTGCCCACAGAAATCTTTCCATGGCAGGTTTAATTTCGCTTGAAGATACAGGATAATTGTTATTCATATAGCTAAATATTAGAATTTTGCCAGTTTTTGTGATTAAAAACCCACTAAGGCTATGGTTATTACTTAACGTACCTGTTTTTCCATATATGTATGGAGGATCGGCTTTATAGTAATTTTTTAAAGTGCCAGATTTGCCACCAACAGATAGCAACTCGAATAACCTTTCTTGTCCCGTTTCTTGATAAATTTTCTCCCATAAAGCTACTACAGACCGTGGTGTGAATAAATTGTACCGTGAAAGACCAGACCCATCTCTCCAAATGGGTTCATCAGGCAAGTCGAAAAGATAGCTTTCTTTAATGTGTTGTATAGTGAAGGTTGTTCGTAATGAATCACCAATAGCATCACTGCAAAGTAAAAGAAGTTGTTCAGCTAAAAAATTATCACTCTTCTGCATCATTACTTTATAAATACTATCAGCAGGAACACTATATAATGTTTTAGTATTTTTTGGTTTCTGGAAACGAATAAGATTCACAGGCTTATTCAAAGTATCTCCTAATAATTGCGTAAATAAATAATCGGAATAGTGAAAAGGGGTTGAGTAGTCAAACTTATTCCTACCAGGATAATAATGCAAAAAATTATCACCTATATTACGAACAATCGAGCGAGTATCATAAATAGTATCTGCCAAATAAAAATAACGCTTAAAATAAGGGATATTTATTGAGATAGATTTACTTGTTCCTACCTTTCTAGCTTCTAGTAAATTACCATAAATAGGCATTGGGCTTCGTTCTGCTGAATAACTATATTTATAATCATCCCAAGCCCAACCTGGTCCAAAATGGCTGTCGTAATAATTGTCTGAGGAAAAGTAAAGTTCGAAGTTGTTATTGTTAAGAAAATCTAATACCCGTAAATTTGTGTGTACATTTTTATTCAATAAAGATGGATCACCCGTTCCCCAAAAAATTAATGAATCACCCTGTATAAGATATTTTAAAGCAGGTATTGAGTCTCCAAGTGAAAGTAGCGAGGCATAAAGTGTAAAAATTTTAGTGTTAGAAGCAGGAGTGAAATACTTTTCGGCATCATGCTGATAAAGAAACTGTCTTTCTTCCAGATCATAAATCGCAAAACCTGTATGATGATGATATTGACTCTCTTCAAATAGGAAATGTTTATTAAAAAAGCTTTTTTGAAAAGGGTTACAAGCAATCAATAAACTACAAATTATACTATAAAAGATAGTCTCTTGCCACTTCATGATGACATGTATCTTTCATTCAGTATATTACCATGGTGTGTTTCATGCCCTGCAATAATGTAACCTAGATTAAGTACTGAAACAGTTGATCCATTAGCTTTGCCTGTATTAAGAAGCATATCAACTGTTAAACTTTTAAAAAAATTGATAGTAGAATTACTAACATTTTCATACTCCTCGATAAGCTCATTTAGATTTCTTCTATCTGCTTGAGAGGCTGATGTCCAATCATTAACCTCAAAACCTGGCAATTCAGTATCATCATTTCTAGCAAAAGATAATGCCCGATATGCAAAAACACGTTCAGTGTCAATCACATGGTTGATTAATTCTTTAATCGACCATTTACCTTTATCGTAACGAAAATCACCATTCTGATCGGGTATTGATTTTAAACGTTTAAGAAAATTTTTCTTGGAATTTTTCAGCGCTTCTATCACATTTTCCTCTGTTATAAGGTTTACATAGCCGTGATAATATTCTGGTATGGTATTAAAATCAGGTTTCATAAAGTTTCTCAAGTTTGAAGTTAAAAGTATACTGCCTCTTTAGCATAAATAATATTTTAGCAGGCTAATGCCATTTATGCTTTCTGAACTAAGGTATTCCTCCATTTACTACACACTATAATTTCAATTAAAGTTATCATCAAATTTATAATTACCTAAAAATAGGTGTAAGTTTTTTCTTCTATCTACTTAGCTACAAGTCCCAAGAAAAAAATAACTGCTTTGGGATCAGGTAATGTGATGAAAATAAATTCTACAAATTACAAAAAACCAAATTGAGATGTAAAAGATGTATTTTTTTAATCCTAAATACGAACATGCAATTTATTTGATTTATAATTAAAGTAAAAAAGTCGCTTACTACAAGTAAACGACTTTTTACCAAGGGTGGGAGACGGGACTCGAACCCGCGACCTCCTGAACCACAATCAGGCGTTCTAACCAACTGAACTACAACCACCATTTCCCTAAGGGAGTGCAAATTTATACAGTATCTTTAATTTGTAAAAACTTTTTGAAGCTTTATTTTTTTAGTAATAAATAACCTTAACTTGTATGGGTGGATCAGATAGAAAACTATATTCAAAATCAATCAGAAAACCATAGGATTATTTATTACAAATTGAGAGAATTAATTTTGAAAGCATCTCCAAAGATTGTTGAAAAATTTTCATACCAATGTCCTTTTTATTATTACAGAAAGCCACTTTGTTATATGTACACTTCCAAAAAGAAAAAAGAGAAAGTACTATTAGGGTTTTGTCAGGGTGTACAATTAAGTAATGAGCAAGGAATACTAACGGCAATTGATAGAAAGCAAATTCGAATTTTAGAAGTTAATACAAATAAAAAAACAGATTGGTTATTAGTACGAGAAGTGCTAAATGAAGCGGTGCTATTACAGGAAATATTATACAATTAACATTTTATTATATTTTTTTAAATGATTTTTTGTAATTTTTGAGATTATGAAAACTGAGAAATTTAAATTGTTTGAATAGTTAATAAGCTAATGAATATTTTTACTGAAATAAAAAGACGTAAAATATTAAATACTTTTGTTTTATATATGGGCGCCAGTTGGGCTCTTATTGAGGCAATAAGTTTTTTCATCAATCGTTATCACTGGCAAGACTCTGTATTTAGCTATTCGATAGCCTTAATTGGCTTTGGTTTATCTGGCACATTAATTTTTCAATGGTTTAGAGGAGCAGAACAGGGTGCTAAAACAACTAGAATAGAAATAATTTTACAATCTGCAAATTTTCTGGTTGCTAGTTATTTTATATATGGTATTGCTACTACTCCTATGCCGATCAAAGTTGTCGAAAATGTGGATGCAATTGAAAATTCGATAGCTGTGCTGCCTTTTCAAAACCTAGGATCTAATAATGACACAGACTTTTATGGAGATGGGTTTGCTGATGACATTATTACCAGTTTATCTAAAAGTTCGGATTTCATGGTTATATCACGAACTTCCTCATTTCAGTATCGTGATACAAATAGATCAATTAAGCAAATAAGAAATCAATTAAAAGTAGAAACTATTTTAGAGGGAAGCTTTCGAGTTCATGAAGATAAGATTCGACTAAATGTATACTTGGTGCA
>JAOUKH010000218.1 GCA_029882685.1 Cyclobacteriaceae bacterium | reverse complement strand
AAGTGTACTTACCTGCCCAATATGCCCAAGAAGTAATTGACATTTCTAAAAGCTTTGGGGTAGAGGCACAGATTGTAGGACGAGTAGAAAATGCTGCTCAAAAACAAGTGACCATCAAAAGTGAATTTGGAGAGTTTGTTTATAATTAATGCTGTTATAAGGAGATATAAAGGGAAGTTCGCAAATCATAAGTGGGTTTGGTGAACTATATAAATTGTCTTTTCCACGCTTATTGTACAGCGATATTACCCTAATTTAAATGGCTGATTATAAAACCGCTTTCCTGTTGCTTTATATAAGGCATTGGCCAATGCCCCCAAAACAGGCGGGAATGTAGGTTCTCCTAAGCCAGTCGGGTCTATCTCGTTTTGAACGAAATGGATGTCAATATTTTTAGGAACTTCTGACATTCGAATCATACGGTATTGGTGAAAATTATTTTTTTCAGGTACACCGTCCTTAAACGTTAGCTCACCAAATAAAGCATTCCCAATTCCATCCACAATAGCTCCCTCTGCTAAATTAGTAGCTGCATCAGGATTAACGACTATACCACAATCAACTGCGCAACACACGTTTTCAATAACAGGTTGATCCTCTTCTATATTAATTTGTATAACCTGTGCCGAATACGAATTATGGCAAAAATAAACGGATACCCCACGGTGGGTGTTAGAAGGTGTATTGTTCCAATCTGATTTGTCACGTACCAGTTCTAAAACACCAGCATATCGAGTGGCATCGTAATCATTCTTTTCACCCACAGGGTTATTCTTCGCTTGCTGAAGTAATTCTAATCGGAAAGCAATGGGGTCTTTTCCCATTTCTTCGGCTAATTCATCTAAGAATGACTGTTCAGCAGAAGCAATGAAATTAGAACGTGGTGCTCTAAAAGAACCAATCGTAATATTGGTATTTATCGTCCAACTTTCTGCGAGGTAATTTTCAACTGCTCCTGCGGGAAATCTATTTTCGAATAGGGGACTTTCTGCAATGCCTCCTGCATTTACATGGAAACCTACCAAGTTATTATCAGCATCTAACGCTGCCCGATAGGTTGCCTGATATGAAGGGCGATAAATGCCTCCAGTCATATCATCTTCTCGGGTATACATTAGCTTAATTGGCGCATTCATTTTTTGTGAAATAACGGCTGCCTCTATAGCCCAATGCGCATACGACCGTCTTCCATATCCTCCACCAAGACGAGTCAATTGGATGTCTATATTCTCAACAGGTATTCCGAGGCGATCCGATAATGCATGTTCGGTTAGTTCTGCTTTTTGAAGTGGGCCTGCAAGTTCCGCCTTTCCATTTTTTACATGAGCAAAGAAATTCATAGGCTCCATGCAATTATGAGCTAAAAATGGCGCATTATAAGTTCTTTCGACCACCTTTGTCGCATTTTTAAAAGCCTCTTCTGGATTACCATCTTTGCGAACTACTTTTCCTTCCGCAGAAGCTATATTGGCCATTTTTTCCAGATGGTCGGTAGTATTCTCCAACCCAGCAGGAATAGTTAGTGCCTGCTTTGATTTCCCATAAAATGTTCTTTCCTCGTTATAGGATTCAAAAGGTTCCCATTGGGTATCTATCGCTTTCTTAGCTTTCATTACTTCCCATGTAGTATTACCTACAATGGCAACAACTTCAAGGAAGGTACACGTATCAAAATGTTGCCTTTCAAAATCATCATTTAATACTTTAATAGTAAATACATCCCGAATGCCAGGCATTGACTTTGCTACTGATTCACCTACAGACTTTAATTTCATACCAAAGGCAGGAGGGTGGATAATCATAGCGATTAGCATCCCTTCTTTTTGAAAATCTATGCCAAATAAAGGTTTACCCCCTACAATTTTGTTGCCGTCAACATTTTTTCGGGAAGTACTAATGATTTTAAAATCATTGATGTCTTTTAATTGCACTTCTTCAGGTATGGGAATCTTTACTGCCTCGGAGGCCATTTCGCCATAATGGGCGGATTTACCACTTCGCTCGTGTTTCAGCACACCTGCTTCGGTAGTAATTTCATCTACAGGCACACCCCATGATTGTGCTGCTGCTTCCCGAAGTATTTGACGAGCCGATGCCCCCGCCATTCTCAATCCTTTCCAACTTGTTCTAATAGCATTACTCCCTCCAATAAATTGTCGACTGTACAATTCAGTATTCAGAGGAGCTTGTTCTACAATCACATCTTTCCAGTCGATGTCCAATTCCTCTGCCACAATCATGGGCATAGAAGTTTTGACATTTTGTCCACCCTCTGGGTTGGGAGACATAATAGTTATTTGACCATTGTCTCCAATTTTTAGATAACCATTAAAATCAAACCATTCTTTTGGTAGGCTTTCAACATCTTTCTCTATTGGAGATTGGCAAGAAGTTAACCAACAAAAGTTAAGCATCAAACCGCCTCCTGCCAAAACAGATGTTTTTAAAAATGAACGCCTGTTATAAGATGTTTTTATGATTGCCATTTTTCATTTTGTTAGTAAGTAAATGTAATGGATTTTTCATGCTTTTTTATTACTTCACAAACATAAATCATTCCTCTTACTAGGGTTGGGGCGACAAGTCTACCGTTAGACTTGTCAAAGTATGTAACTTGTAGGCTATTTTTTTACCCATTCCAAATGCCTCATACTATATGAACGCTTTACAAAAGTGTATGATCTACATATCAGGATGAGTAGACTATTTTTTAATGGCAAGATGCTGACTTCTATCCTTTATGGATTTATTTAACTAATGTTCAATGCTATGAGTGTCCCGAACACTGCTAAAAGTCAAATCTAACAATTTCCAAGCACCGTCTTGTTTTTTATAGATCTCAGTTACCGTAAATTGATTCGACACCTCATTACCTCTCACCACAGCCAATAGCGTAATACGATTCCAAAGGATTGCTGTGTTGTCAAAAACTTCTACCACCACATCATGAACGTCAGCGTTCTTGTACCAAATGCTTCCCGTTTTAATAATATCTATTTCCTTTTCCTTATTCCAAGTGCCGCTCATATGAACAAATTTTGACCTATCATCGAAGAGCGTTGCAAGTTTGTCCGTATTTTTATCAGCCATCCACTGCCATTTCTCTTTTGAGAGATTAATAATTTCCTGTTCAGTAGTAGCGTTTTGTGAGAACGACAAGTTTACACTTGTGAAGATTAAAATAAGTCCGATAAGTAATTTTTTCATTTTGATGAATGTTTAATAAAATTTAAATTCGCTGGAAAAACAGTATATTATAAGTATCGTTTTTCTTCACTTACTAATTACACACCGTATACGTACATCACAAATTATAAGTTATATTTATTTTATTTATAAATATACTAATTTTTTGACTTGCTAAAGTCATTTAGCCTATTTACCCATGTTATTCATTAGAGTATTAAATTTTAAAAGATTTCTTGCTTTATTAATACTCCGTAAACACAAATCATTCCATCTGATTTCAGAAAGTTTATTTGCAGTAGGCAAGCTCAATCTCCTGTGCGGACACTGAGTATTCTAAAATAAAAGCAAGTGTTTTTATATAGAAAAATTCACATAGGGAGTTTCTCTATTAATGACAGCAATAACGCTGCCCCAAGTAAACTCGCCTAACAGCACAAGAGTGCTATAAATCACAATTTCTATAGGAATATTATCAAATAATACTATGTTTGATTTAAATAAACCTACTATAATAAATTATATTTATTACTAAACATGTGTTAGTCAGCTTGTTAAACCCTGTTTTTTGATAAATTAAGATGAGAATATAGTTAAACAGAAACAACCAAATTCATGAAAATAAAATTACTATCAATACTACTTATTTTATTATCACTAAATACATTTTCACAAATCAGCTTTCAAAAGGGGTATTATATTGATAATAACTACAAAAAAACAGAATGTTTAATAAAAAATGTAGATTGGAAGGACAACCCAAGCGAGTTCACTTACAAGCTAGAAAATTCCAGTATTCCTCAAAAAGGGGACATCGCATCAGTAAAAGAATTTGGTGTTTATGGGTTCTCTAAATATATCAGAGAAAATGTTAAAATTGATCATTCAAGTAATGATTATAAGGCGTTAACAGACGATAAAAACCCTATTTGGAAACAAGAGGTCTTATTTTTAAAAGTAATTATAGAAGGAAAATCTTCACTCTATTATTATGAAAATAGAGACCTAAAGAGGTTTTTTTATTCTGTTTCAGATACTTCTGTTAATCAGTTAATTTATAAAAGATATTTAGTAAATAATTCAACAATAGCCAGTAACAATCGATTTCGTCAGCAACTTGCGATAGATGTAATGTGCACTAATACAAGTATGAATTCTCTAAAAAAGGTTACCTATAACCTAAAAGTTCTTGAAAAACATTTCATTAATCATAATCGTTGTATAGGAGATACAACGATGGTAAATTTTAATAGATCAAAAAACGATTTATTAAATTTAAAAATTACTTCTGGTATTAATATGACATCAATGTTAATTGACAATCATTATTATGATGATGTTTATTTTAATACAATAGACTTTCCTTTTAAGGAAAATATCAATCTTAGATTTGGCCTTGAATTCGAATTCATTATGCCTTTTCATAAAAACAAATGGGGGATTACCATTGAACCAGCATATCAGCAGTTAAATACCGAAAAGGAATTTACCTCACCAATTTATGGTACAAGAACTGCCTCTATCGAGTTTCGTTCAATAGAGTTTCCTATTGGGCTTCGGCATTATATATTCCTAAGCGATAAATCAAAAATATTTTTAAATGGTATTTATATCCCATCTGTACCTTTTGAGTTTGATTCAAAAATTAATGTAGGAAATGTTGCTGTTTTAGATGTTTTCGGAACAGACAGTTTTGCTTTTGGCGGAGGTTTTGATCAAGAAAGATTAAGTGTTGAGGTTCGATATTATTTAAAAAGAAATTTATTGAATCTCTATAGCGATTGGTCAACTGATTATCGTAGGTTGTCATTTATAATTGGATATAAAATAAAAAAATAAGGTGATGGTGTAATTTGTGGTCTTTGCAGTTATGTCAAAAATTGAAAACGATTTCCTTTTCTGTTTTCGCATCACACCCTAAAAGTTACCTTTAACGCATCAAAACAGATATTTAGAGCACCTTCTGCAAGAAGACTTGGTGACGAACTAGGAGCATCTTCTTGTTCGCTGTAAAGTGAAACTACTGCTTCACTCACCGAACGTCCTTCTTGTTATTTAGGGTATG
>JAOUKH010000217.1 GCA_029882685.1 Cyclobacteriaceae bacterium | reverse complement strand
TTTCAAGATTATTCATGTTCTCAGAAGAGGAAATAATCACCACAAATAAAGGACGGTGCTCATTGGTTTTTCCATATTCTACTAGTTTCACATTAGTGTTTGTTGCAGCCACGTGTTCATAATAATTTCGCATTTCATGATGTCGAGTAAAACGATCGCCTAATTCATACCCTAAAAATTCTTTTGGAGACTTGGTATTGTTTTGTGCTATTGAAATACTACTAAGTAGTAAAAACAGTGAAATAAAAAAACGAGTAGCTAGTGTCATATAGATAAAATTGATTTTGAGAAAGGTAAACAATATTAGAATAACAATCATATTGTTTAATTTAAGATTTTATTTGTAGTATGAATTTAATAAGAAGTGGATTTATACACTACAAAAATTCCTTCAACGGTTTCTCCAGAGAGGTGTGGTGGTTGGCTTTTGCTACACTAATCAACCGAGCAGGAGCTATGGTACTGCCATTTCTTTCATTGTACCTCACCAACGCATTGGATTTCACACTTGAAAATGTAGGCTGGATAATGTCTTTTTTTGGTTTAGGATCGCTTATAGGATCATGGTTAGGTGGAGAAATGACACACAAATTTGGAGCGTATCGAACAATGATATTCAGCTTAATATTCAGTGGGATATTTTTGATTGTACTAGGGCAGTTTGAAAGCTTTTGGTGGATTTGTGGAGGGATATTCACTGTGGCTATGATAAGTGATATCTTTAGACCAGCCGTTTTTGTGTCGTTAGTGGGTTATGCAAAACCAGAAAACAGAACGAGGGCGGTAACACTAATTCGTTTAGCGATAAACCTTGGCTTTTCTCTAGGGCCAGCTTTAGGTGGGTTAATTATAGTAGTAGCAGGATATATGTCGCTATTCTGGATTGATGGATTTACTTGTGTTTCAGCAGGACTGATTATCTTATTAGGGATAAGGGAAAAAATTGTAAAAGGAAAAGATTCAGTTAAAGACAGTAGGCATTCACATGGAAAGATATTGAGAGACGGTACTTATATGTTCTTTTTATTAGCCATGTTTTTGTTTAGTGTGTTGTTTGTACAATACTTTTCGGCAATTCCAGTGTATTATAAAGGTATTAGAGCTTTAACTGAAGATGAAGTTGGCTGGCTACTTTCAATGAATGGTTTTTTGATTTTTTTGGTAGAAATGCCCGTCATTTACGCACTAGACTCTCCTAAATACTCGAAATTCTCCATCATGCTAATAGGTTCTCTTTTGTTGGCAGCCAGCTATGCTGTATTATTTATACAAGGCTGGACGGGAGTATTAATTATTGGCATGGCACTCGCTACTTTTGCGGAAATGCTTTGCTTTCCCTTTACTAATACCTTCGCTATGCAGCGAGGAGGTGCAGGTAACGAAGGACGATACATGGCCTACTATTCCATGGCTTTTTCATTGGCACATATTATTGGGCATAACTTCGGTATGCAGGTCTCGGATAATTTTGGATTTGAAATCCTTTTCATCATCATGACAATTTTAGCAATTGTAAGTGGGATTTTGTTTTGGATGGTAGGCAGATTTGATGATAAAAATGTATATCAAAAATGATTGTTACTAGATGTTAACTATTTGAATTAAGATAATAAGTAACTCATACATTTGTAAAATGACACTTATATCTTTTAGGGTGAATTGTATTTCTAAAAAAAATTTATTCTTTACAAATTACTCTTATCAATGATCAAGAGAATTACCTAGTATTTTTCATAAATGTTAAACCATTTCTAGTGCTTATCCACAAGTTATTATTGTTGTCTATATCTATATCCATAATACGTTTATTTAATACTAAAGAGTTACTGGGGTTGTAAGTAATCCATTTATCATTGTCATAACACATTAGTCCATGATACATAGTCCCAATCCATAGTATCCCATTTTTATCGAATTTTGAACAAGTTGCCTCCACACTAGATAAATCCAAATAAAACTTCCATTTCTGACCATTGAGTTTATATATTTTATCATAATCAAAACCAAAAGTTTCACCTTTATTATTGTGCAATATTCTATCAAATTGATTACTAAATTCCAATTCTTGATTAGACTCATAAAAAATTAATGTGTCGTTAGCTGAAATTTTTGCAATTCCTTTCGGATCAATAACGTCATGCCACATTCCAAGTAAATTTTGTTCACCAGTATATTTGCTGGATATCCATATATCTCCTTGGTCATCTATGGATAAAGATTCGGAACTAGCCATAAAATTATTAACAGGAAGATTGATTATTTTGAGTGATTTTAAATGGGTGTTGTAGCAATGCAGTTGGTAGTTTTTCACAAACCATATATTGTTGTCAAAGTCGATAATAAAACGATCTGTTTTAACAGGGAAATTACTCCAATTCTTCCCATCAAATTTCACAATATTTTGAGTACGGCTAACTTCGGAATCACTGGAAGCAATCCAAATATTTTGGTCTTTATCAATATACAAGTACTCAATATAATTGCCTAGAAATTCATAATCTGATGATGTGTAGTTCTGCCATTTACCATTTTCATATTTTATGATTCCATTTTCATAAGTTCCTAACCAAGTTGTATTATTTTCTCCAGCCTTTACTTTCCTAATATAATTGGAAGGAATTAATTCGAGAGGTAAAATACTGGTGATTGAGTTTTCGGAATCTTCATATTTCATAAGTCCTTCCGTACCCATCCATAGATTATTTTGATCATCTGATTTTAATATCCATATATAATTTTCAATCAATGAAGAATTAGATTTGTTATAAGTTATTAATGAGTCATTGATTATGGTATGCAAACCATCATATGTTGCAATCCATATTTTTCCTGTTTTAGTTTGCTCGAGATCTAATATCCAATTAGTTTCAAGGTGCTTTTCAACTATCTTTTTCAAACCCTTTCCTTCAAAAATATAAAGACCATTATCTGTAGCGACCCATTTTCTGCCATTTTTGTCAATAAGAAAATCTCTTACAGTATAGTCAGGAAGCAATGAGTTATCTGGAGTAAATTGCTTCCAATTTCCTTTCGAAAAGTGCCATAAACCTTGATGAATTGTTCCACACCATAATTCATCTTTCGATTGAAAAAAAAAGGATTCAGCATTTGGCGAATCTGGCAATATTTCGATATCTCTATTATCAATTTTTACGATACCTTCTTCAGTACCCACCCATAATATACCATCCATTCCAAGTTCTAAGGATCGGATGTTATTAGATGTTAATTTTGAATTTTCTTTAGTGAAATGTTCAATTTGCCCATCCTGCAATCTAAATAACCCATCATAACCAGTGCCTAACCAAATAGTATTGTTTTCATCTACTTCTATTAATTTCAAATCAATAACGGGCAGATTATAATTTGCACGGCTGTAAAAAGTGGTTTTCTCAGTTTCAAAATCAACTTTAATAAACCCTTTCTCCACGCATGCCCAAAGTTCACGATCTTTTATCGATATGTCTGTAATTCCTTTATAAGACAAGTAGATTGAGTCTGATGAATTTTGAGAGAAGCATTTACCTATAAAAAGCAGTATTAGGATTATTATATATAGTTTAGTGGTCATTTATTATAACGTTTAGGCTATGTATTTATCATATCATGGTCTGGAACAGCAATTTAACTTATGAATAGGTTGTATAAAAAGTTGATAGATCAGAAAGTCAGCTCTTCATTTATATAAATTTCAACTAATCAGTATCAGATTACAATAAACAAACCTTCCTTCTCAATTTTAATTTTAAACACTACCGCATCACCACATTTATTATCAGTTTCACATCCCGTTTTTGAGCTAAATCGATATTCGTGAAGAGGACAAATTACCTCCCCTAAATAGTTCACTATTCCCTCACTTAATGAAGCACCCCTATGAGGGCATTTATCATCAAGGGCAAAAAATTCACCCTTAATATTAGTCAAACAAATTTTGCGACCTCCAATTATAAGTAATTTACTTGATTGATGAGGTACTGTTTTTACAGCTATGTCTAGACTATCAAAAATTTTTATCCAATTCATATCTGAATGTACAAATTTCTATCAATAAATACTTTCAGCTAAAAAAACAGTTAATTTAAAGTATTTATAGTAAAGTGATCTCAATTAATTTGATATTGATAAGTTACATCACTACTATTGCATAGTATTATTTACATAAAAAATGAAAAAATCAGTTTTTAGAATTACGATAATTTTATTGAGTTTACAGGTTGCCTGTACACAGAAAAATACTGAAAATGAAGTCTCTCAGGAGATTAAGATAGACAGCGTCAATTTTAATGAAACTGAAAAAGAGAGTTTAAACAAAGACTCTGTAGAAACCCCTCAAGAAGCAGACGTAGTATTAGATTCAATAATAAAAATGGTAGATACCACAGTTAATCGAGTAGATACAATTACAATTGAAGCATTCACTACATTTTCTGAACTATCTGGTTTTTTTGGAACAACCTTACCGGGGCTGGAACATATAGTAGATATTGAAGATATACCAGAAGCTTCTACTGTTGGAATAAAGCCATACCCAAATGCATATATTGTTCAAATTGATGATAAAACGGAATATCTTGGTAAACACTATGTAAATATGGAAATGGTTTCTTCAGATTCAATAGAACAGATACTGGTATTTTATAAGGAAAGTAGTGAGAAATGGTATCATGCAGAGAAATTTGGGGTTCATACTTTTAAGCAAGAAGAACATACGTATTTTAGGGAAACAAACACACTACAGATTTTACCACTGAATAAAATTTTATATATGGAGGTAGATAGTCTGTTGCAGGGAGAAGCACAATCACTAATCCGGATATATTATGAAATTGCTGTAGATACTACAGAAACAGTTGCTAACTGATTCTACTCCAATTCATAGTTGTCTTTTTTTGCTTTTCGATCTGTAGCTTTATGCGTTGGTTCTTGATCTTTTCTAAATGAGGATCGTCTTCTAATATATCTATAGCAGCATTTCTGGCGAGTTGTAATATTTTCCCATCTTTGCTTAAATCTGCAATAAGCAAATCGGTGATGCCACTTTGCTGAGTGCCACTAATATCTCCAGGGCCACGAAGTTTTAAATCTACATCTGCAATTTCAAAACCATTATTTGTGCGCACCATAGTTTCTAATCTGGTTCTTGCTTCTTTACTTAATTTATAATCCGACATTAATATACAGTACGACTGCTCAGCACCTCTCCCCACCCTACCACGTAATTGATGTAGCTGTGCTAGTCCAAATCGCTCAGCATTTTCAAT
>JAOUKH010000216.1 GCA_029882685.1 Cyclobacteriaceae bacterium | reverse complement strand
ATCAGCATTAGCTTCTGCTTCTTGCTTCATTTTTTCAATTTCCTCATCAGTTAATCCTGAAGAAGCCTCAATACGAATACTTTGCTCTTTATTTGTTCCTTTGTCTTTTGAAGTTACATGGATGATACCATTGGCATCAATATCAAATGTCACTTCAATTTGGGGAACTCCCCTTTGAGCAGGTGGAATACCATCTAAGTGGAATCGACCAATGGTTTTATTATCTTTAGCCATCGGACGCTCTCCTTGCAAAACATGTATTTCTACAGATGGCTGGTTATCAGCTGCGGTAGAAAATGTTTCTGATTTTTTAGTAGGTATAGTAGTGTTTGACTCAATCAGTTTAGTCATTACTCCACCCATAGTTTCGATACCTAATGAAAGTGGAGTGACATCAAGAAGCAATACATCTTTTACTTCACCAGTCAAAACCCCTCCTTGTATAGATGCTCCTACAGCTACCACTTCGTCAGGATTCACGCCTTTAGAAGGCTTTTTGCCAAAGAATTTCTCTACTTCCTCTTGAATAATTGGAATACGAGTAGAACCTCCTACCAATATTACTTCATCAATGTCTGATATACTTAATCCAGAATCTTTTAAAGCTGCCTTTACAGGCTTCATTGATCTTTTTACTAGGCCATCAGCTAATTGTTCAAACTTAGCACGTGTTAACTTTCTTACTAAGTGTTTAGGCACACCATCAACAGGCATAATGTACGGCAAATTGATTTCAGTTTCTGTAGAACTTGATAATTCAATTTTTGCTTTTTCAGCAGCTTCTTTTAAACGTTGAAGTGCCATAGGGTCTTTGCGAAGATCTATGTTTTCATCAGACAAAAACTCATCTGCCAACCAATTAATAATCACTTGGTCAAAATCATCTCCACCTAAATGTACATCACCATTAGTTGAAAGCACCTCAAAAACACCTTCACCTAATTCCAATACTGAAATATCAAATGTACCACCACCAAGGTCATACACTGCTATTTTCATATCTTTATTTTTCTTATCAAGCCCATAAGCTAAAGCAGCTGCAGTTGGTTCGTTGATAATTCTTTTCACATCAAGTCCTGCAATTTTTCCAGCTTCTTTTGTAGCCTGTCTTTCTGCATCGTTAAAGTAAGCAGGTACTGTAACTACAGCTTCAGTAACTTCCGTTCCAAGATAATCTTCAGCAGTTGACTTCATTTTTTGAAGGACCATTGCTGATAGTTCTTGTGGGGTGTATAATCTGTCACCTATTTTTACTCTAACTGTGTCATTATTTCCTTTTTCAAGGTTGTATGTCACAGTTTTTAATTCTTCACCTACTTCAGAGTACTTCTTACCCATAAAACGTTTTACAGAAGTAATGGTGTTTTCAGGATTAGTAATCGCCTGTCTTTTGGCAGGATCTCCTACTTTCCGTTCTCCTTTTCCTCCGTCCAAAAACGCTAGAATAGAAGGCGTAGTACGTTTTCCTTCACTGTTAGGGATTACTACAGGCTCATTACCCTCCATAACTGCAACGCAAGAGTTGGTAGTACCTAAGTCAATTCCAATAATTTTTCCCATGATAACTTTTTATTATAATCTATTTGTTTTCAAATCTCTACAACACAAGTTTATCAATGGTTGTGCCAATGGGATTAAAATGACAGATTGGCAGATGGAAAAATGGTTGGCTATAGTTTTATAACAACTAGATTATAGATTAGTTTTAAAATTTTTATTAAAAAAACATTGGAAGTTAACTTGTCTACACTCAATTTGTATGGTAGTTAAATATTTCATTCATAAGCATTCTGTAATGTCAAAAACTATTAAATATGCCTAATAAATTTTCTCCTAAAAAATATATAATTGAAAATGGTAATAAATGTCCTATATACAAGTGCCTTGTTGCTGATGATTATGATAATTTGGGTTTAACGTCTTGTTTATTAATTAGAAAACAACCTAGTGGGAAATTTATGTTTACAACTATATTAATAGATCGATACTGCCTAGGTGTAAAAGATGCAGTTTGTAATTGTAATCATGATCAAAATGAGTTAGATGAAATTATGGATGGGTTGAGTGCTAATGGAAATTTAACTGAAGTAGATGCAGTTTATTTTCATAATTTAGTCTATGCTGCTGTAGACTTTGCATTAGAGTGTGGTTTCAATCCAGCAAAAGAGTTTTCTTTAGCTGAAAAAATATTGGATGATACTTTAATAGACGATGGTATAGATGCTATTCCTGTTGGAGAAAATGGTGTGCCATTGTTCATAAATGGGCCTTATGATGACGTGAATAGAGTGATTTCCACGTTGAATAGAAAAGTGGGTGAAGGAAATTATAAAGTCCAGTTATTGGGATGATCAGTAAATTATTGATGCTTGTTTATTGCTTCTAGAATAAGTATTTGTATTCATTGTTTCGATTAAGATGATAATATAGTATATCGAAATCATAAATTTATTAAACCAATATTTTAAAATATTAGAATAAATGTGAGGATTGATTTCTATAGTATTGTTGGTTTAAAATATTTAGAAAACTGAGCGTATTTATCTATTTTTGCCCTCCAATTATTTTAACAACATGTTAGAGCAAGAAATCGCGAAGAGAAGAACATTTGGAATCATCAGTCACCCTGATGCTGGCAAAACAACACTTACAGAAAAATTATTACTGTTTGGCGGAGCTATTCAAAAGGCAGGAGCGGTAAAATCCAATAAAATTAAGGATCATGCAAAATCCGATTTTATGGAAATTGAAAAGCAAAGAGGAATTTCTGTAGCAACTTCAGTAATGGGGTTTAATTATAAGGATGTAAAAATTAACTTGCTTGATACACCTGGTCACCAAGATTTTGCGGAAGACACTTACCGTACCCTTACAGCTGTAGATAGTGTAGTTATGGTAATTGATTGTGTAAAAGGAGTAGAAATACAGACCGAGAAATTGATGGAAGTTTGCCGAATGCGCAGCACTCCAGTTATCTGTTTTATAAATAAACTTGATAGGGAAGGGCAAGACCCTTACGACTTATTGGATGAAGTAGAAGAAAAACTAGGCATAAAAGTACGTCCGTTAAGTTGGCCCATTAGCATGGGAAAAACTTTTAGAGGGGTATATAATCTTTATAATAAAAGTTTAGTGCTATTTGAGGCGAGTAAACGTGAGTTAACAGATGGTCTTGATATAGAGGATATCAATGATCCTGAGTTGGATAGATTGGTTGGAGAAAGCAATGCTACTCAGCTGCGTGAAGATGTAGAACTGATTGAAGGCGTTTATCCAAAATTTTCTATTGAAGATTATTTAGAAGGAAAAGTTGCTCCTGTTTTTTTTGGTAGTGCTGTAAATAATTTTGGTGTTCGTGAATTGTTAGACTGCTTTGTAGATATTGCACCTACTCCAATTCCTCGTGAGACAGAGGAACGAATTATTGTCCCTAAAGAGAAAAAATTCACAGGGTTTGTGTTTAAAATCCACGCTAACATGGATCCGAAACATCGAAACAGAATAGCTTTCGTAAGAGTATGTTCAGGTAAATTTGAAAGAGGAAAAAATTATCACCATGTAAGAGAAGATAAAAAAATACGTTTTTCAAATGCTACAGCCTTTATGGCACAAGATAGGGAGACTGTAGAAGAAGCTTGGCCTGGAGATATTGTAGGGATTTTTGATACAGGAAATTTAAAAATAGGAGATACTCTTACTGAAGGTGAAAAAAGTATTTATAAAGGCATTCCTAGTTTTTCTCCAGAGATTTTCAAGGAAGTAATAAATAAGGACGCTATGAAAACCAAGCAATTGGAAAAGGGTCTAAAGCAGTTAATGGAAGAAGGCGTTGCTCAATTATTTACTTTTGAACTAGGGTCACGAAAAGTAGTGGGTGTGGTAGGAGCACTGCAATTTGAAGTTATTCAACATCGATTGAAGAATGAGTATGGTGCTTCTTGTAGTTTTAGTCCTATGAATCTATACAAAGCTTGTTGGATCACCAGTAAGGATAAGAAAAAACTGAACGAATTTATTGCATCTAAACAACGTCATATCGCAAAAGATAAAGACGGAAAGATGGTATTTATGGCTGAATCGAAAAGTTGGTTGGGAATGGTACAGGATAACTTCCCAGACATTGAGTTTCATTTTACATCTGAATTCTAATGGCTAATAATAAATCATATACAATAATTTATGAAGACAATCATCTGCTAGTAGTAAATAAGAATGCAGGTGTGTTAGTACAAGGAGATAAAACGGGTGATAAACCATTAGTCGATTTGTGTAAGTCTTATGTGAAAGAAAAATACGCAAAACCAGGAGCGGTTTTTATGGGTGTTGTACACAGAATTGATCGTCCTGTGAGTGGTGCTGTAGTTTTAGCACGTACATCAAAGGCTTTGGAGCGTATGAATAAGCTTTTCAAAGATCGAAAAGTAAAAAAAACGTATTGGGCTGTAGTTAAGAATAGACCAAAAGTAAAAGAAGCTAAATTAACACATTGGTTAAAAAAAGACACTTCCAAAAATATCACTACTGCTTATGATAAAGTAGTAGATGGCACCCAAAAAGCAGAGTTAAATTATAGAGTTTTAGGGAATTTAAATGACCATTGGTTGCTTGAAGTAAACCCAATTACGGGTCGCCCCCATCAAATACGGGTGCAGTTGGCAGCTATGGGTTGTCCTATTCGAGGTGATGTAAAGTATGGCTTTGCGAAACCTAATCCAGAAGGAAATATTAATTTGCATGCTAAGCAATTGGAGTTTTTACACCCAGTGAAAAAAGAGCCTGTGGTTATTCAAGCAGGATTGCCAGAAAATCAATTTTGGGAGCAATTTTTAGCATTAGAAAAAGTAAAGGTAAAAGATAAAAAAATAAATTATTTACATTAATGAGCTGGTCAGAAAAGTTAAAAGCAAGATGGGGAATAAACTCTAATTTTCAGATTATATTAATATTAATAGTATTTTCAATAAATGGGTCTTTTGCAGCATGGGTTGCTAAGCCATTAACAGAATTAGTGGGTATTTCTTCTTCAACAATGAACCCTTGGATCTATTATACAATTAGAGTGCTTATTGTATTTCCAATTTACCAATTAACATTGCCGCTGGTTGGTTTTGTGTTTGGGCAATTTAAATTTTTCTGGGAATTTGAAAAAAAAATGGTTGGGCGGTTTTCAAGAAAGGCTAAAAATAAAGAAGACACTTAATTGTAAGTGCCTTCTTTGAGAATGCTTTTACCTAAAATCGGTATTTTATATTTCTTTATAGGTTATACTTGT
>JAOUKH010000215.1 GCA_029882685.1 Cyclobacteriaceae bacterium | reverse complement strand
TAATTGGCAAAGTATATACGATTTTACACCTCGAGAAGTACAAGATGCTACAAGAGTTGCGGATTTGTCTGGATATTTGGAAGGAGTAAAGGTAATAAAGCAAAAATACGGTATTGTTATATCTGGGTCTAATCCTTTGGCAAATAATCGTAATTTAGGTTTTGATGAAAGTCAAGTCGGAGAAGTGGATTATCTTAATCCTGATGATTTAAATCTTAGATTTCCTGGGTCAAAAGCACCTACTAACATCTGGGCTTTTGTTAAAAAATACATGAAAGGATATGAGCCTTTTCATAAAGTCAATAATGCTGTCATAAAAATGCGCAGATTATTAAAATCGACACATTTGTTTGGCGTGATGGGAGTAGGTATCTTGTTCGATATCATAACAACTTTCCAGATACTATGTTTCAAACAAGAAGTAAAAGCTTATTTGGTCCAGATTCATTGAAAATTCCAGAGGTTAATGGAAAATTTGATCAGCAAATGCGATTCCTTTTAATTAAGAAGAAGATGAAGAAGAATATCTTAGTATTTATAGTTGTCGTATTAGTTTTGTCTTGTAATAGTGATACTGAAACCGCTTATTACAAAACTGGTGAAATAATGTTTGAAGTTCCTTTAAAAGAAGGGAAGTATCATGGTATGTACAGGCAGTATTATCCTGATGGGACTTTATCAGGGGAAATAGAATATTATAATGGAAAAAAGAATGGCACATCTATTGGATATGATTCATCTGGCTATCAGATGAATCATTACAACTATCGAGATGGTATAACTGATGGTTATTTTGAAGTGTATTTTCCTAAAACATCTGATATTAAGATTAAAGGTTACTACAAGAAAGATAAGCCGGACAGTTTAGGGTTTGAATATTATAAATCAAAGAAATTAAGGAGTGTGTACTACTACGACATGGGCCAGCTTGATTACTTAAAAAGTTATGATACTTTGGGTGTTATGTATCAAAGTAAAATTAGAGCAGTTTTATACCCAAGAGACACATTGGATTATTACCCGCTAGACGAAACCCACAAGGTTTATATAGAGTTGGCTCACAGGTATTCTTTTGGAGAAGGGAATCGAATAGGAGTGATTATAGGTGAATTAGATGAAAATGATAATCTAATTGATACATTAACTACATTTGGGAGTAATTCAGGGGAGCTATTTTTTAAATATCAGGCTATGCCAAGTAAGATCGGAGATAATTATTTAGATGGTATATTATATGAAATAAAAATGCCAGAACAAGAAATAATTGGGACTACAACTTTTCGCTATAGTTATAAAGTAAAGTGATGCCTCCAACTGGCGCGGAAGTTACTTCCGTGACTTAATTTATGTTACTTAATGTAGTTAGCATTTGTATTGTCGCATGCATATCATAGGATTTTCAATCCAGCTGGGCTGTTTTTAGTTTTGATACACTTTTAGTGACAGTATTCATCTAAAAACGAGAAGAGCTAAAACCTCCAAGGATTCAGCATATGTCAATAAAATGCCTCTTTTATATCCTGTAAAACTCATTGAATTACAATCCTTGGAGGTTTATTATTCAAATGTATTCATCCTATATGAACAGTGTGTCAAAACTAAAAAAAGAATAAAATCGTTATCATTACAAAAAGAGAGTCTAAACAACATGGATATACGAGCCACCAAATTAGAATTAATGCAATTAATGCTGAATACTCAAAAAGAACAAGTGTTACAGCGTATAAAGGATGTTTTTGAGCAGGAAGGAGAAACTGATTATTGGGATGAACTTAGCTTAGAAGATCAATCAGCCATTGATGAAGGATTAGAGCAACTGGATAAAGGACAGTATGTAGCTCATGAATCTGTGAGTGAAGAAATTAAAAACCGTTTTAACTTCTAGAGTTGAAGCTAAAAGTACGCTATTCTCTTCGTGCAAGGCATGAGGAAATAGAATTGCTTGAATATGTTGTGAATAAATTTGGCAAAAATAAGGCAAAAGAAGTTTACGATAAAATTGAAAAACCCGCTCGGCCTCATTTGCAATGAGGTCGCATCTTCAACAAGCATTTGCTATGCGGTAAGAAACAGAGAGCCAACCTTAGTAATGGGGTTGGTTTTTTCATTATACACTACATCGGAATGGGCAAAGGAGGGTTATAGGATGGCGACATTTTTCTGGAAGAAGTCTTCCCCCCACTGGCGCGGAAGTTATTTCCCCAAATTACCTAAGCCGTTTCTTCTAGTTGGTATAGTGTAATCAATTCGCCTACAATTAGGTGATTAAGTTATTGATAGTAGACCTGACATATCTTAACTTAATTTGCGTGCGAGCTTTTAGCTTGTTCTGTTAGAAATCTTCCAACAGGATCTGATGGAATATTTATCTTAAAACTTCAAAATTTTGTTGTAATTTGCTTAAAATGTAGTATGTCAATATTGTTTTACGACTGTCACATCATAATGCTGATATTCAGTTTATTACTACTTGTAAGTAATGCCTGCGGGTTTAACTTAATTTTTAATTAAATAAATTTTTGATGAGTAAATTACTAACCTTCTTATTTGTTATAATAATTTATACCCACTGTATTAGCCAAGAAACCATTACATTTAGTAGTTCAGATGGTGTAACTGTTACAGCAGACCTATACATGCCACATGAAAAAAGCGTTCCATTTATCGTTCTATTTCATCAAGCTAACTCTAGTCGTGGAGAATATTTAGAAATAGCTCCAAAAATTAATGCACTAGGCTTTAATTGTATGGCTGTAGATCAACGTTCGGGAGGCAGTATGAATGGTATTTCTAATAAAACTAAAATAAGTGCTTCGCAAGCAATGAAAGGTACAAGTTATGTAGATGCATTACTTGATATCGTTACAGCAATAGAATATGCAAAGCAAAATTTAACAGAAGGAAAATTAATTATTTGGGGTAGTTCCTATTCATCAGCACTAGTTTTAAAAATTGCTGGTGAAGATCATAATGCTGTGGATGCTGTCATGGCATTTTCTCCTGGAGAATATTTTTCTAGTTTAGGAAAACCTAAAGATTGGATTACTTCAAGTGCAGAGCACATATCTACTCCAGTGTTTATTACTTCCTCACGAAATGAAAAATTTAATTGGTGGAAAATATACGAGGCAATTCCTTCTGAAAACAAGCAATATTTTTTACCATCAACTTCTGGTAATCATGGATCACGAGCATTATGGGAAAAATTTTCAGATTCGAAAGACTACTGGAAAGCAGTTACTGATTTTTTAAATTCATTAAAATAACATAGAAAAATATTGTAACGTCACACTTTACCCTTTAAATATTCCGATAGGCGTAAGGATAATGCTACAAGTGTAAGGGTAGGGTTAGAGGCACCAGAAGTAGTAAAACAACCAGAACCTGCAATATGTAAATTATTTATTCCATGTACCTGACAATTTTCATCAACCACTCCTTTTTTTGGATCATTGCTCATGCGAGTAGTGCCCATGTGATGCCATCCAGCATTGGTGCCATCTGGCCATGAGTTGTCATTTTCATCTCGTAAAAAATCATTCAGTTTCATGCGTCCTAAATTAGCTTTGCCAGCTTCAATACCCACTAATTGGTTAATTTTACGTATACTTCTTTTGTCTAAGTCAGTTAAATCCCAGTGTAAACTTGCTCTAGGTACACCTAGCTCATCTTTTTCAGAGTCTAAAGAAATTCTTGAATTTGGATTTGGAGCTTGTTCTATTCTTATATCCAATTCGAAAGCTCTTGTTATGCTTCCTGTATTCTCCAGTTTAGCTTTTTCTTTAGCTTCGGCCATATTAGCTCTATAATTTTTGATTGCCTTATTATAGTCATCTTCCTGAAGTAGTTCCATTCTGGGGATTGTATGCTTTGCATAACTCAATGGGCTTAGACTTAAAGTGCCGTTTAAAATTTTGTTTTCTATTTGTTTTTCTTTAGTAATAGCTAATTCGGCTCTTGGTTTTCCATTATATTGATAGAGATCAGTTGGAAAGGGTTTCAACAACCATAATTCAGATGTAGAAATTTCCAAATGCTCCATAAAGTACCTACCTACTATATCGTTATCATTTCCTAAGCCTTGTTTTGCTTGTGAATTTGAAGCTAATAACATTCTGGTATTTTGAATGGCACCGCTTGCTAATATGAATTGTTTGGCTTTTACTGTATGCTCTTTTCCAGCATGATTTTTCACCACTACTTCATTGATTGTAGATACATTTTCATTGGCTAGTATGTTGACTACATTCGCATATGTATATAGATGAATATTGTTAGAGTTAACAATTTCGTTTTTGTATAGTTCTCCAAATCGTGACCTATTAAATTGCCACATTTTATTCCAAACCACACTATTGTCTAAGGGGAATGGATTTAGATTTTCTATTTCCTTTTGCCAATAGTTCAGGTCATACTCATAAGAACCTAGTTGTAATACCTTTTGGGCTTTTATGTAATATGGATCAATGTCTTTCTTTGTAATTGGCCAGCCGCTTTCTGGCACCCAATCTCGTTTATCAAAATCAAGGCTGTCAAATGGTGAACAAAATCCAGACCAATGACCTGTGGTACCCCCGAAGTAGTGCAAGCGAGTTCCATGTAAAGGATAGTATTTTTGTCCTGTACTTTTTCCTTTGTAAAGATTTTGTAGCTGGGTTTCATATTTAAAGCCACCACCTTCAAGAAGAATCACTTTCTTACCCGTTTTACTCCAGTCAAGTGCAATACTTATCCCAGCAGCACCAGCACCGATAATGCAGATATCTCCTTCTATGGTAGAATTATTTGGTAAATTTCTTGCGTCAAAGTGCATGGTTATTTATTGTTGAGTAGTTAAAAGTGCACATTGACGTGCTTCTGTTTTGGAAAGTATCCATCCATCAATTAGGACGGTGTTGCCTATTTCAAAATCTTTTTTAATCTGTTTATTCAATTTTTGAATCACGACTTCATCTGAACCTGAAATGTTTTTTACTATTTTTTTTACTAATGTTTGTTTGTTGTTTTCATCGGGATATTGTTGGAGATATTTAGAGCCAATTGAAGTGATGGTTTCAGTGTCCCAAATAAGTGACAGAGATTGAGGCTCAGCAATTAATGGATTATAGTCAGCATCGCCTAAATTGAAATAATAATATACTGATGGTATTGAAATTGCAGCAATACTGGCAGCACCAATTATGAACTCTCTTCTTTTCATTGTTAAAATTACTAGGTTTTGATAATGATTTGTAATAACTACTAAATATGGACTTAGTAGTTATTTGTTGTCC
>JAOUKH010000214.1 GCA_029882685.1 Cyclobacteriaceae bacterium | reverse complement strand
ATTTATGACTATAAAAGATTACACCTATCTTTAGGATACAAAACCCCGAATATGGTATTTAATAATGTAGCTTAATTTAACTTTTAACCTGTAGCCGTATTTCAGGACTAGACAAAGCGGACTAGTAGGACCAAAGGAGCGAATATAGAAGTGTTCACCACTCAAGTTATCTTCAGACATTCTAAAGTAAATACCAGGAAAACCCATACCTGTCAGCTCAACATCATATTCTATGATTCCATCTGTAAATTCAATATCATTTAAAGTCACAGAGGCTCCATTTTTTAGCTTTAAGGCCTTAACGGATTTATGGGTAACAAATTCTGTGAACTTCGGGTTGTGTTTCCAATGAGCAGCTTCCATGGGTACTTTTATCTCCTTACTTCTTTTTTGTGCGAAGGAAGTATTGACGTATAGCATCACTAATAAAATTGGAATAAAATTTTTCATATCATTTTTAATTTTTATTTCGTTTAATTTGATTATATGTTCAGCTAAAAGTATCATAACAATTAATTGTAATCATTTATTGAGTTGTTTAATACTGTTCAATTTTGTTCAAACCACTTATGACCTTACAAACTGCTTAAGATATTATGAATAATACTAAATCATTAATGAAAGAAGTGCTGGTTCAGCGCATTGAATCACAACTAGGTTGGGGTAGTGGAGATAACTGGTCTAACAAGGAATTTGAAGAGTTAAGTGAGCAAATTTTTTTAAAAACCCAGAAGCAAATAAGTGTAACTACTCTTAAACGTTTATGGGGTCGGGCAGAGCAAATTGCTAACCCCAGTGTTTCAACACTTGATATCCTTGCTGAATTTGTAGCATATAAAAGTTGGAGGCATTTTTTGGGGGAAAACAAATCATTACCTACTAACAAATTCAAGACAATTAAAATCAAATGGGGGAAATCAGCTTTGCGTATGACCTCACTAATTCTAATACTAGGAGTGGGTGTTACTTGGTTTAGCTTTTATGGTAAAAAGCCTGATCGTCTACCTTCAACTAAAGAGACTGTAACAGACAGTATTAATTTTTCCCTTCAAAAGGTAACTGCTGGCTATCCGAATACTGTCATTTTTAAATACGATATCGGAAAAACTACCTATGATTCTCTTTCTATACAACAGGATTGGGACAAAAGAAAACGCATTCCCTTAACTGAAACCCAAGGGCTCGTTACCAGCACCTATTATTACCCGGGATATTATTTAACCAAACTAGTGGTAAATGATAAAATTGTAAAAGAGGAGAACTTGTATATACCTACATCAGGGTGGGAGGCGTTTATCCCCCAGAATTGGAATGAGGTCACCTATCTGAATAAAGAACAGGTAGTGCTTGACAGTACACTAAGGTTAAGCCCTGAAGTTCTCGATCAAGTAAATGACCTTTCTTTAAATTTCTTGTCTTTAACTAACCTTTCAAAAAACCCTCAAATAAATAGTTCGAATTTTAATCTGGAAACAGAATTCCGTCTTGTGAAACCTTCCAAAAAAAGTATTTGCCAAAGAGTGATCCTTACCGTTACAGGAACTAAGGACGTAATGACTATACAATATAGTATTCCGGGTTGTGTAGGCGATCTCATGCTGTATGTTGACAGAGAGATGGTTTCGGGGCGAAATCACGATCTATCGGCTTTTGGTCTGAATATGGAAGAATGGATAAACTGTGAAATAGAAGTAAAGGAGAATCAATTGACTATATTTATAAATGATAAGCCTATTTATAATCAACAATTAACTAGGGATTTGGGACAAATTGGTGGAGTTCATTGGAACTTTGAAGGACTGGGTGAAATTGGCCTTATGCAAATGGAAGATGAGGATAGTAAGATTGATTTTTTGAGAGTTAACAAATATTTTTAGTCACCAAAGAGGAGTATTGATGATTTATCATTTAATAGTAGACATGAAATTAGAGGAATGAAAAGGAAAATTGTTCTTGTATTATTTATATTAACTGCCCTTGTTTCTTGTGAGAAAGAAGAATACAGTTATAGTTATGATATGTGTGAACAAGGACACTTCTATTATGGAAATAATGAAAAAATCTACATTGATAGTTTAATTCAAAATGATTATTTATTAATTGGCTTTGAAAATATTTATTCAAATGAACAGATTAATGAATTTCTAAACAATCAGTCAGATTTTAATAATGAAAATTTAAGTGAGCAATATGATCTGAAGGACTATAATTATAAATTAATTATCAGAGAATTTAAAACATCAAAATCATGTGATGAAATTGAAAATATAATTCAGAAATTACATCATAGTGGAATAGTTTCATTTGCCGCTTATACTTATGTAGGTAGATTTTGTGTTGGCTTGAATTGTACCGATCTTATGAGTTATAGCAATCAATTTCTAGTAAGTCTTAACGATTCCACGGATTTCAACAAACTAAATAATCTTGTAACTAAAACAAATACTTGGATAGAAAAAGACAAGGAAAGTTCTTATGTTATTGGAGTTGATAAGAATTCTTTAGGAAATTCTATGCTAATGGCGAATTATTTTCATGAAACAGGATTGTTTCGTTATGCACATCCAAATTTTATTTTTTTTGATTTGAATTAAGTTTCAAGAGGGTTTTTATATCCAACTGGCGCAGAAGTTATTTCCGTGCCAAATATATACCTATGTCTGACTTCTAGAATTATCCAAAATTCATTCATATCAATGAATGAGTAAAAACTGGATTACATACAAGATAATCCTTTTATAGAAGGCATAGTAAATGAGTCCTATCATTATTGAGAGCAATTGCATTTATTGTTTAGATACAGGTAAGCACGGAAGTAACTTCCGCACTAGTGTAGTGCCAAATATATAACTACTTCTATACTATAGACTAGTCCAAAAATTTATTAATTTAAATGAATGATAAACCTCTTGAATTAAGTTTCAAGAGGTTTATTGTATTCCATCTTCTTTTTTGGCAATAGATCTAAAAAATAATTGTATGCTAAAGTTAATAATAGCACAAATAATGCAGCAATAACACCTATCATAACATCATAAAACGGTTGTACGGAAAGTGAAATCCTGATTAATATAGTAGCCAATACAAAAGCAGAGTATCTAAATATTCTAAAATAATTGTGTGTATAACGAAGTGCTACTAGTACAATAATTATATCGCTGAAAATTAATATAGTGAAGAAGGTATGAAATGAATGCAAATAATAGCCCGAAACAATTAAAGTTTTAACATCTATATACCCCACAATAGCAAAGGCAATAAGCAAAAGTAGTCCTAACAATTTTTTAAAGTACACGAATTGTTCTTGGTCATCTTCTATTTGGGAGAGTTTGATATGTTTTTGAAGCTTGTGAGTAAAGCCGATAATGGAAAAAATTGCTATAGCACCAAAACCATAAATGGACATAAACATAAAAGGCTTTTCGATATTTGACCAAGTAAAACTTGGGTCTATGTGACTAAACTCTTTAAATCCGTCTCTTAGAAATATAAGTGAAAGTAATTCAAATTGCTTACCTACCGACTTTGCAACTGATCGCGGTAAAACAAAAATTAGTCTCAATAACTCGGTAATTAAAAGAAGAGTAAACACAATTTCGACAGAAAAAAACGGATTCTTAAAATCATTATTAAACTTTCCTAAATCAATAAAATCGTTAATAACCAATGCGCTTAGTAGTGAGCTAATAACAAAGCATATTACCAATACCGTACTAACAATTCGTAAACTTGATTTACCTTCCCAAAGGTTTTTTAACTTGTCGAAAAACGAACTTATATAAAACAAAAAAGATTTTACCATAATTTTTTTAAGTAAACTGGACATAATTCTCCCATTTTTCAACTACTTCTGCAAAATCAGCAGGTAATTCTGATTCGAAAAACATCTTTTCCCCTGATATTGGATGAATAAATCCTAATGATTTAGCATGTAGTGCTTGTCTGGGCATTATTTTAAAACAATTTTCCACAAACGATTTATATTTAGAAAATTGGGTTCCTTTTAAGACCTTATTTCCTCCATAGGTAGTGTCATTAAAAAGGGTGTGCCCAATACTTTTCATGTGTGCACGAATTTGATGTGTCCTACCCGTCTCTAAATTACATTTTATTAGTGAAATGTAACGCAATCGTTTTAATACTTTATAATGTGTTATGGCATGCCTGCCTCTGCTGCCATCTTCTATGGCTACCGTTATTCTTCTATCTTTTTCACTACGACCTAAATTTACATTAATCGTTCCTTCATCTTGTTCTGGTTCACCCCAAACAAGTGCATAATATGTTCTTTCGATGGAATGATCATAAAATTGTTTTGCCAATGAAGTAATACTTTTTTTTGTTTTGGCAATTACAAGTAACCCAGAGGTGTCTTTGTCAATTCTATGCACTAATCCAGGCCTCCCTTCATTTCCTTCCATTTCTGGCAAATTTTGAAAATGATAGGTAAGTGCATTCACCAAAGTTCCAGACCAATTATTATAGGCTGGGTGAACGACCATTCCTGCCTCTTTGTTTACAATTAATAAATCATCGTCTTCAAAAATAATGTTTAATGGGATGTTTTCTGGTATTAGTTCAGTTTCACGAGGTGGCTCTGGTAATGATACAACAATCACATCATTAGGCCTTACTTTGTAATTTGGTTTCACGGAAGCATCGTTTACCTTTACAAAGCCATCTTTTATTCCATCTTGTATTTTGTTTCGAGTAACATTAGGTAGTCTGTCCATCAAAAACTTATCAATCCGCAATAAGGTTTGCTTTGTGTCAACCACAATTCTATGATGTTCAAACAAATCATCATTCTCCTCCAATAAATTTTCATCAATCATATTACGAAGATACTATAATCAAAAGGAAATAATGTTTTCTATTTTTGTATATGCTAAATCAACAAGGAAAAGCCATACTTCAGGAAATTAAAGAAGATTTTATCGAAGAGAAAAATATAAAGCTTTTTTTAAAAAGGGAAGACTTGTTACACAACAAGGTGTCAGGGAACAAGTGGCGAAAATTAAAATATAATTTACAGACTGCAAAAGAACAGGGTTATACAACTTTATTAACATTTGGAGGAGCTTATTCCAATCATATTTATGCCACAGCAGCAGCTGCCAATGAAGCAGGTTTTAACTCGATTGGTGTGATAAGAGGAGAAAGAACCGAACCACTAAACGCTACCCTTACCTTTGCAGAACAAATGGGAATGCAACTCCATTTTGTTTCCAGAACACTTTATCGTGAAAAAAAAGAAAAATACTTTATTGATAATCTGCGTCATGAATTTGGTGATTTTTATCTTATTCCTGAAGGTGGCTCTAATAACTTAGCAGTTAA
>JAOUKH010000048.1 GCA_029882685.1 Cyclobacteriaceae bacterium | reverse complement strand
ATATTATCTTCTTATTCGGTATTTTCACAATCTACTGAAATAGGACTAGGAATTGGGGTAATGTCATATACAGGTGATTTGTCTAGAACCATAGATGTTTCTCAATTACAACCTGCTGTTCAAGGTTTTCACAGAACAAATATTAATAATACTATAAGTTTTAAAGCAGCTATTACTGCTGGAAAACTAAAAGGAGAAGACAAAACTTCTATAGATGTATTTTCCTCAAATAGAAATGCCTCTTTTAATATTTTTGCTATTGAAGCTTCTGGAACATTTGAATACCATTTTTTGCATTGGAGAAGTTCAAAATCAAATTTAAGATGGACCCCTTATTTTATAGCTGGATTGGGATTATTGAATATTTCTGGGCATCAAAGTAGTTTTGAGGAGTACAGCAATATTCAACCTGTTATCCCTTTTGGTTTTGGTTTTAAATACATTCTAAACCCAAGATGGTATGTAGAATTATCAGGAGCTGCTCGTAAAACATTCTTTGATTATTTGGATAACGTTTCTCAAAGTCCAACCACAACAAAAAATTACCAAAATGGTAATCTTGCAGATAATGACATGTATTATTATGTGGGGTTTTCATTGAATTATTCTTTTTATAAAATACCTTGTCCATATAGTTATAAATAGCTAAACAAATTAGGTTTAAAGTATTTAATTAAACACTTTTGCAAATTTCTAGCTAATTTTGCTCTTTGTGGACGAATTAAAAGAACATATTAAATCAGATAATATTCCTGAGCATATTGCCGTTATTATGGATGGCAATGGACGATGGGCTAAAAAAAAGGGAGCAATGCGTATTTTTGGTCACAAAAATGCCATAAAAGCTGTAAAAGCAGTAACAGAAGGATGTGCTGAAATTGGGGTAAAATACCTCACTTTATATGCATTTTCCACAGAAAATTGGTCAAGACCCAAGGCGGAGGTAGATGGACTCATGGAGTTATTGGTAAACACTATAAAACAGGAAATACCTACCCTTAAAAAAAATAATGTGAAGTTGAATACTATTGGGGAGATAAACAATTTGCCAAACAACTGTAAAGAAAATCTTTCAGAAGCTATGGCAGAAACTGCAAATAACTCAGGGCTTATGCTTACGTTGGCATTAAGTTATAGTGGAAGATGGGAAATTTTAGAAGCAGTAAAAAAAATAGTACTAGAAGCAAAAAAAGAAATAATTGATATTGAAAAAATGGATGAGGCGTTTTTTAGTAAATATTTAAATACAAAAAATATTCCTGATCCAGAGCTTATGATTAGAACAAGTGGCGAAATGAGGATAAGTAACTTCTTATTATGGCAGCTTGCCTATACTGAACTATATATCACCGAAACTCTGTGGCCAGATTTTCGTAAAAAACACCTTTATGAGGCCATTATTTCTTACCAAAATAGAGAAAGAAGATTCGGTAAAGTAAGCGAACAATTGAAAGCGTGAAGTACATGAAAAAAACAATCCTCCTATTAGTAATTATTATTTCTCTTTCCGATTCTGCCATTGGCCAGTTTCGAAACAGAAAAAAGTATAATAATCCCAAGTCTGATCAAGTGGATTATTCTCAACAAAGAGAATATGAAATCTCAGGAATAAAAATTATAGGGGTAAAAGTATTAGATGAAAATGCGCTTATCTCACTATCTGGACTAAAAATAGGAGATAGAATTAAAGTACCTGGTGACGAAATAAGTAGTGCAATAAGAAAACTCTGGAAACATGGGTTAGTAGGAGATGTGTCTATATACACAAAAGATACTGAACTAGGGAAAGTAGATGTTATTATTGAATTAGCCGAAAGGCCAAGGCTTACAGGGTTTACTTTTGAAGGTGTTACTAAATCAAAAGAAACTGAAATAAGAGAAGATTTAAACTTGATACGTGGTAGAGTTCTCTCAGATGCAATTATTAGAAATACTGAAATCACCGTAAAAAAATATTATATCGAAAAAGGGTTTCTAAATACAGATGTGAAAATAGTACGTGAAATGGACTCCCTTTCAAGTGATGGCGTTAAGCTTAAAATTGTAGTTGATAAAAAAGGGAAAGTTAAGATAAAAGATATCAATTTTGAGGGAAATGAGCAAATAGGCGAAATTAAGCTAAAACAAAAAATGAAATCTACCAATGAAAAGGTAAGGTTTACATTGCCTGACGCTATTGCTGATGCCTTTTTCACGTTTCGATTTAAAAAAGCAAAACAGTTTTTCCAAAATAAACATGATGCAAGCTGGAGAGATGTAAGTGAATTTTTAGCACAACATGCTAAACTTAATTTTTTTAAATCTTCAAAGTTTATTGATAGAGATTTTGAGGATGACAAAAAAGCTCTGATTACTCATTACAATAGTAAGGGATATCGAGATGCCGAGATTGTAATTGATACCATATACAATTCAGATGAAAATAGAATCAATATTGACATTAAAGTAGATGAAGGTTCAAAATATTATTTCAGAGATATTAAATGGACAGGAAATTACATCCATGGTGATGAGATTTTAAATAGAATTCTTGATATCGAGAAAGGGGATGTATATGATATGGAGCTTATCAATCGTAAACTCTCTTTTAACCCTAAAGGAGCTGATATTAGTGGATTATACATGGATAACGGCTATTTATTTTTTAGTGTTACCCCTGTAGAAGTAGGTATTGTGGGAGATTCTATTGATGTGGAAATGAGAATTTTTGAAGGAGATCAAGCCACCATTAATAAAATATTGATCACAGGTAATGATCGTACCAACGACCATGTAATACTTCGAGAGCTTACCACACTTCCAGGTCAAAAATTTAGTCGTGCGGAAATCATTAGATCACAGCAACGATTATCTCAATTAGGCTACTTTGACCCTGAACAGGTAACTCCAAACCCTATCCCTAATATGTCTGATGGAACTGTAGATATCGAATGGTCGGTAGTAGAGCGTCCAAGTGATCAAATACAACTCTCAGGAGGATGGGGAGGTCAGCTAGGTTTTATTGGTACGCTGGGTCTTACATTTAATAACTTTTCTATCCGAAACATTCCTCATTTGGATAAATGGAGACCATTACCTATTGGTGATGGACAACGCCTTTCTATTAACGGACAGGCAAATGGTAAGCAATATCAAAGTTATAATTTCTCATTTACTGAACCTTGGTTGGGAGGTAGGAAACCAAATTCCCTAACATTAAGTTTTAACCACTCAGTGCAACGAAGAGCTTTTAGTGAAGACCTTGATCTTAATGGTAATGTTGACAGCGATGAATATAGACGATTTAATGAGTTTAACGCAACACTTAAGCTTACTGGTGCTACAATAGGTTTAGGTAGAAGGTTGCAGTGGCCTGACAATTATTTTACATTACTAAATTCTGTTTCATACTTCGTGTATAGTCTAGATAATTATAACGGTGGGTTAGGTTTTACTGATGGAAAAGCCAATAGTGTTACATTTAATACTACCCTGTCCCGTAATAATGTGGATAGCCCTATGTTCCCCACATCAGGATCAAGTATTACATTAAATATTGCAATAACACCTCCATATTCTTCATTTAAAGAAAAAGACTGGTGGAAACTAAGTGCTGCAGAAAAACAAATCATTACTGATGAGATTACTACCAATGCCAATATACTTTCACAAGACATAGATCCTATAGCGTTGGAAAATAAGATTACTAACGAAATTGTTAATGCTGAAAATAGTGAAAGATACAAGTGGATTGAATACCACAAATGGATGTTTGATGCCAAGCACTATTTAACTTTGGCAGGAAAATTGGTAGTTGAATCACGATGGCATTTTGGATACATAGGATCTTATGGCAGTCAAATAGATATTGGCCCGTTTGAAAGGTTTTATTTAGGAGGAGATGGATTGGCGAGTGGTGGTCAGGGTTTTTTACTAGGAACAGAGATTATTGGTATGAGAGGATATGAGAATAATTCGATTGTGCCTCCTTTTAATGGTACTGATATAAAACCTGGCACCCCATCAAACATACGTGGAGGTATTGTGTATAACAAACTTTCGTTTGAAATGCGATATCCAATATCTACAGGGCAAGCTGCCACTATTTATGTGTTTGGCTTTGGTGAGGCTGGAAACAACTGGTACAATTATGAAGATGTAAATCCGTTTAACTTGTATCGTTCGGCAGGACTTGGAGCAAGGATATTTATGCCAGCATTTGGGTTAATAGGCTTAAACTGGGGGTATGGTTTCGATAAACTACCTGGAGCAACTGAAATTAGTGGAGCACACTTCCACTTTACAATCGGTCAGCAATTAAGATAAAATGAAGAAATACAGTTTCATACTTTTAATTTTACTGTTATGTTCAAATTTTAGTTTCGGACAAAAATTTGGGTACATTGATACCGATTATATTCTTGCAAAAATGCCTGAATATAATCAGGCTCAAGCTGAGCTGGATGACCTTTCATTAGATTGGCAAGAGGAGATAAGGGAGATGTACAAGGAAATTGAAGGGATGTACAGTACACTACAGGCTGAAGAAGTGTTGCTTACCAAAGAAATGAAGAATGAACGTACTGAAGAAATTAAATCGAAAGAAGAAGAGGTAAAACAGTACCAGAAAAAGATATTTGGATTTGAAGGGTTGTTCTTTTTAAAGAAAAAAGAGTTGATAAAACCAATTCAGGATAAGATATTTGATGCTGTAGAAAAAGTATGCAAAAATCAGCGTTTAGCGATTTTGTTTGATAAAGCTGATGCTTTGGTGCTAATCTACACCGATCCGCGACATGATTATACAGATTATGTATTAGATGAACTGGGTTTGGGAGACCCAAATGATGTTATAAAATAAGAATTTATTGATTAAGAATTAAATAGAATTATGAAAAACAAATTGATTTTAGCAGTTGTAGCCGTATTGTTTGCTACAGGTGTACAAGCGCAAAACGGAATGAAAATTGGGTATGCAGATGTAGACTATATTTTGTCGCAATTGCCCGAAGCTAAGCAAGTAGAAGCTGACTTACAGTCACACAGCACTCAGTTGCAAACACAAATTCAATCTAAGTATCAAGAGTACCAAGCTAAACTGGCTTCATATCAGCAAGGTGCTGCCAATATGGTGGATGCTGTAAGAAACGAAAAAGAGCAAGAGTTAACAGATTTAGGAAATAGACTTAAACAATTCGAACAAGATGCTCAAGCTTCTTTACAAAAGAAACAAAATGAGTTGATGCAGCCTTTGTTTACCAAAGTAGGAGACTCGATCACTACAGTTGCGGAAGAAGGAGGGTACGATTTTGTTTTAAGTTCTGGTGTAGGTGGAGTAGACATTGTTTTGTTTGCAAAAGAAGAAAACGACATCTCTGATAAAGTGTTAGCTAAGCTAGGAGTTACTCCAGCTGGAAATTAATATATATTTATAACGAATTTATAATGGAAGCCATCATGCATAGCATGATGGCTTCTGTTTTTTTAAGCAAATACTATTATCTTTCCAACTAAAATGATTCAACCACCAAAATTAGTAGAAGGAAACAAAGTTGCTATTGTAGCTCCTGCAGGAAAAATTATTGAAAATACTCTAGATAATGGGGTGAAGCAAATTGAATCCTGGAGGCTTAATATTAGCTTTGGAAAGTATCTTCAAAAAGGGCATCATTATTTTTCTGGAACAGACGAGGAACGCCTATATGATTTACAATCTGCACTGGACAACCCTGATATTAAAGCAATTTTTTGCGCCAGAGGTGGATATGGCGTAACACGAATACTTGATGCAATTGATTTTAGTAAATTTATCAAACACCCAAAATGGATTATTGGGTTTAGTGATGTAACTGCATTACATTTCAAGCTTCATAAATTAGGCTTTCAATCCATCCACTCTGTAATGCCAACAGGTTTTCTATCAGCTAATGAAGCATCCACTGAGGGATTAAGAAAAATACTTTTTGGAGAAGACAATACTTATGTTTTAGATAATAATAACACCTTTAACAGAAAAGGAGAAGCTAAAGCTATTATTATCGGGGGCAACTTATCACTCATAAATGATAGTTTAGGAACGTCAACCGAAGTTGATTTTGACAAAAAAATACTTTTCATCGAAGAAATTGATGAATACCTATATAAGATAGATAGAATGTTAGTACAATTAAAAAGGGCAAATAAATTAACCAATTTAGCAGGATTAATTGTTGGGCATATAACAGACACAAAAGACACAAATGTTCCATTTGGAAAATCCGCTAACGAATTGATTCTAGAACATGTTAAAGGGTTTAACTATCCTGTCGCTTTTAATATTCCAATAGGGCACGAATCTTTAAATTTAGCTATCCAGCATTCTGGCATTTGCCATTTAAAAATTGATGATAAAGTGACGCTGTCGTTCAACTAATTTTAGAAAATGAAGCCTGCTGCTAATCCAGCTATAATAATTATTGGGGCAGGAATTTTGGTATATGTAAGTGTACTAAATGTCCCTATTATTAAAGTAATGTTAAACACATCAGACTCAAGAGGCTGAAACATTAATATGGCTGCGGCAGCTACCATACCAGAACTTGCTGCCGTTATTCCCTCAAGTGATGCCTTAATAACTCTATATTTTTTTAGACTGCTCCATATTCGTATCACAAAAAATATCAAAAATGTTCCTGGTAAGAAAATACCAAAAGCGGCACTAATACCACCTAATATTTCGCCTGGATAGCCATAATCCCGCATGGAAAGTGCACCAATATATGAGCTAAAAGAAAAAGTAGGTCCAGGTATACTTTGTACAAACGAGTATCCAGTCAAAAATTCTTCTGATGACAAAAAATGTTTGAAATCAACAAACTCACCATACAAAAGAGGAATAAGCACTTGTCCTCCACCAAAAATTAAGCTACCATTTCTATAAAAATTCTCAAAAAGTAAAATATGACGAGCAGGAGTGAAATTTCCTAAAAATGCAGCAAATAAAAATACTCCTGCCCAAAGAAAAAAACCTGTCCAATTAATAGAAAATCCAATTTTGTCTTCTTTTTGATGCGATTTATATTTGAAAGCTGTTACCGTTCCTGCAAGAATTAATATTATTGGAAACAAGTACGGAGATCCCGCAAAATAGGACAATACCGAACACACTATCATTATCGCAATTCCTAAATTAGTTTTTACTACTTTAACACTTATTATATAAGTAGCGTAGCTAACAAAACCAACAGCCATTGGCTGAATGAATTTTGTAAATTCAATAGAAATATTGTTTTCCTGCATTACAGAAATTACCATCCCTGCTGCGGTCATTAAGGTAACAGCAGGTAAAGCCCAAACTAATAAAGTGAGAAATGCTAGGGGAGAACCTCCAATTTTATACCCAATAGCAGTAATGGTTTGTGTAGATGTTGGACCAGGAAGTATTTGACATAGTGCATTTAGCTCTATCAAATCATCTTCAGATAAATATGCCCTCTTTTTCACTAGCCTTTCTAGGAACATAGCAATATGTGCTTGAGGCCCCCCAAAAGCAGTAACAGCAAGAATGATCACATCTCTAAGAAATATATAGTTTCTGACCCTTTTATACATAGTTTAAAAAATATGTCAAAAAGCCATTCCTTATCATCTCTCGTAAGTGAGCCGTTCTATGATTTCCATGTGTGAAACCTACTATGTCTAACGTAGAAATTACGCTATACAATCTTTCACTCATAATGTATTCTCTTATTTTTCTACATTTAACTCAATTGTTTTACTCCACTCTTTTCCATAAGACTGATGAAAACCATCTGCAAATTGCATGGTTAAAGTATGCTTACCTGGAGATAAAGTAATTTCAGTTTCTGTTTGCCCTTTTCCGTAATGAATATTCATAGAATCTGCAGGAACAACAACTCCTTTGTCAATATAGCCACCGTCAATTACAATATGATGGTGTCCTTTTCCTTCATTTACCGTTCCAGCAGGCTCTATTTCCATACCACTTACACCAAATACAACCTTTACTGGGTTATTAACTGTATCACCATCAGATGGAGAAACAAAATAAACACCTTTCTCTTCATTGGAAGATTCGAGCATTGAAGCAGGTTCATCTTGATTTTCTTCAGTTTTGTTAGTTGTATTACACGCATACATAACAAAAGGAATAACTAGTAATAATATAAATTTTCTCATGGTAATTTTGTTAGTTTATAGAACAGCAAGATAATCCATATTATAAAGTAGTCAAATACTTAGTAAGAATATCAATGAAAAACTTCGTTTAATACTGATAAAGATTTGATTTCTCCTAATGAACCATAGTGGTGTTTGTAATAATAGATTACAGCATTTATAAGTCGAAGCCTTAAATTACCATTTAATGGAACATGATGTCCAAAGGGATTATTATTTAGTTCGTTTAATATCCCAAAATCTATTTTTGCTTCCTCCATCAACGACTCTAACTCATTATTTTCAGAAACACCAAAACCTAAGTATTTGCTTAGCTTGAGTAAAAATTGAATGTGAAAATTTTCGTAATCAGTATTCAGGTTATCTAATACTAAAATAGCTTGCTGAATGAATGTAAATAAGTCATCGGTATCATTCTGTTCTCGAATTGTTTTATGTAGTATTTCTGTAAGAAATAGTGTAATGCTAGACTTTTGAATATTAATAGGAATTGAGTGAAAAGGATGATTACATCTCACTTCAGAAATACGATTAATATCAGTACTTTCTTTATGGTAAACCACTAATTCAAGGCATGTAAGTGGTTGAAAAAGTGCAATTTTACTTTTTGCTGATTTACTCCTGACACTATTCACAATATAGCTTTGCAACCCGAATTTTTCTGTAAAAATATTTACGATAATAGACGAATCACGATACTTTATATACTTGAATACGATGCCTTGTGTTTTGTGAAGCATTGAAATAATATGTATATTTTCTTAAATGATAGTGATAAAGACTACTCAACAATAGCAATCTTTCCTATATAAGTCTCCTGTCCATCATCAGATGCACTAAAAATTAAATACATGCCTGTAGTCGCCCGTCTGCCATTGTAATCTGCTATATCCCACCCTACTGTACCTCCATTAGCACGCATCTCACGTATCAACTTTCCAGAAATATCGGTTATTTTTACAATAACATTTTCTGCCAATCCAGATATTCCCACCATTCCTTCAAAATTAGCCAATACTGGATTTGGAAATATTTTTACTGACTCATGAGATTTAGCACCTATTGTTGCTGGACTTCTAAAGGACACAATTCCATTATCTGTAGCAATAAATACCTCTCCTGATGTATCATGAATAGCAATATCTAGAATATTATTAGAGAGAAGGGGGCTGTTTTCCGTTGTGAAAAAATAAATTTGATTTTGCGTATTTTCATCAAAAAGCCAAAGACCATTATCAGTACCAAACCACTTTCTATTTCCTCCATCAATAGCTATTGTTGTTATTCTTTCATCACGTAATAAAGGGAATCCTTCCACAATAGGTGTAATAGCATCTACTGCATTTTGATTTTCAACAATATATGTACTACTAAAATATGCAACCCCCTTACCTGTGCCTAACCATACAAGTCCCTCCTTGTCAATAGAAATATCGTAAACATCTTTTTGTGGTAAGTTTCCATTCCCAATATCAATATTTAACTTACGGTTTTTACCAGTAGTTTCATTGAAAACTACTACTTCACCACCTTGAGCAGGATCAAGTCTTATCCACTTATCTCCATTTTCGGCTATTGTAATTCCTAACGGAAGATTTGACCCTATAATGGATTGTGAAAACGAATTCCACTGCTGTTGGGCATCTAGAAAGTGAATGGGGTTATTATTTACTCCATAATTCCCTATCCAAATACCCGATAGTGTTGAAGCTACCGATGAAACTAAAATGTAAGAATTAATAACAGACCAATTTTCCAAAGGACTATTCAATGTTGTATCATCAATTTTTTCAAAATTTTGTTCTCCATCAAATTTTAATATTCCTGAACCATACGAAGCAAAATAATAATGTTGATCAGATGGATTATATACCACATCTGTCAAATTATCACTTATTGATGGGTATGATAATGAATTGTAATTACCCCAAAATCCATTTTGGAAAACATAAAAGCCCTCATTATTTTGCAATGGAATCCCTCCTGCACTAATTCCTCCAGATAGAGCAAAAATTTTGTTATCATGATAATATAATTTTGACACTTTATCTGAAAATGGGCCTTCTGGAATTAATGGTTCAAAAGTATTGTTTAAATTGGTTATCATCCCCTTTTTAGAATCTGCAATCCATAAAACACCATTGTTATCCTGAATAGCATTATTAACAAGTGTAGTATTTGTGTTTGTAATAGTAACAATTGTACTGCCATTATATTTTACTATTTCAGTTGGAGAAGAAACAATTAATATATTATTAGAAGTAAACAGGGCATTATGTTCTTGACCTTGAGAATAAGGCTGAATTATCCAGTTATTTGATGAGTAACTATAAATATTGCCAAATTTTTCAGCAACTACCACTTCATTATTAAATGTAGTAATTGATGTTATGTTGCCAACAGGGGCATTACTTTGTATACCAAAACGTTTCCAATTATTAAAATCTAAAATATTTACATTAGAAGAAAGTGAAGCAGCTATAATTCCTTTTTGTGTGGCAAGAAAAAGACTATCATTATATACTACGCTCTCATTAATACTTAAATTGTCACCTATTGAACCTAAATTCTGGACACTTTCTTCTATTAATAGTTTATTTAAATTAAAAATCAACACTCCAAAATTAGTGGATATATAACATATACTTCCCTGAATATTAAAATGATTTATACGCTTTGATTGGTTTAAGTTTGCATTTAAAACAGTATTAATGTTTATTATTCCATCATCACTCCATAAATCTAAATTGCCATTTTTATATCCAATAAGTAGCAGATTATACTCCGTGCTAAATTTAATTGTTGAAATACCAACATCAGAAAGACCATCTATTTTTGAAATAGTATTTAAACTATTATCATCTTTATCAAAATAAAATATTCCGTTTTTCGATGATGCAAAAACTTTGTTATTACCCAAAGTTAGGTGGCTTATATTATTATAGGAGATGTGCATTCTCCAACTATCTAAGGGAATGTTTTCTTGTGCATAAGCAGCAAAAATCATTGTAATAAACAGAAGAATTCCTAAAACGTACTTAGTCATTAAATCGTTGTTTCATACCTTCCTGATAGCATGTTCTGCATCTTGCTTGATATGCTTCTTTTTCACCTAATTTTACTTTTTCAGTATCATCAGAAAGCCGAAAAGAGAACGAAGCTATATTACCACATGTTGCACAAATGGCATGAACTTTTGTAACGTATTCTGCAATACCCATTAACATGGGGATGGGCTCAAATGGCTTAGCCTCAAAATCCATGTCTAAGCCAGCAACAATCACACGTTTGCCCGAGTAACTCAACTTTTCACAAACTTCTACAAGGGAGTTATCAAAAAATTGAGCCTCATCAATTCCCACAACATCACAGTTTCCAGCTTTTAATAGTATATCATTAGCAAAATCAACAGGTGTGGAACGAATAGCTCTAGAATTATGAGAAACCACATCTTTTTCATGATAACGTTTGTCTATAGAAGGCTTAAAAATTTCCACTTTTTGTTCAGCAATTAATGCCCTATTAAGTCTACGAATTAATTCTTCTGTTTTACCCGAAAACATGGATCCACAAATCACCTCAATCCAGCCTGCTTTCCGTTCTACACGATTATTTATATGGGGTTCTACAAACATGTTTAATCAGAGTATTTCATATGAGGCATTTTTCCACTTTCAGGAACTAATATAGTAATATCATCAACAGCAGTACATTGACATGCTAATCGTTCATTTTCAGATAACTTATTTAATTCTCTGTATTTAACCTCTATATCCGTTTCGGTACTAATATTATTATGACCGTTAACAATAATGAACTTACATGTTGTGCACCTACCTTTTGCACCACAAGCATGCATCCAATCTATATTATTGCTTTGTATAGACATTAATATATTTTCATTATCAGTGGATGTGTAAATTTTTTTATTAAATATATTTTTGATCGTTATTGCACTCATTTAATTTTATTTTGATCAATACTCAAATTAGAGGTTTAGAAAAACATAATTTCAAAGGTATATAAATATCTTTCATTAAGGAATTACGTTATTTGTTTTATAAACATGGTAATTAACAAATTATGGACAGCAGTTTTAACAAAGAAGCTATAAAAGAATATAGTAAGAAGTATTCAGAAAAAATTATAAATGTTTTTTTTGAATATAAAACTGATATATCGGGGGAAGAAGTGCTTAAACTTACAGAAGTAAAACAGGTAAATTTATTTGTTTTAAAGTTGCTTTTTGAAGCTTGGTATGATGAAATGGAGAAAATCAAAAGTCCTTATTTTGATAACAATCATCAGGAAGTACAAGAGGCACTTATTAAGTATAAAAATGCCATTTCAAGGCATATATTAGTAAATAAAATTGACTTTGAGCCATTACTTCAGCAAGCAGTATATGAAGCTCTACTAATTATTGTTTCTCCTTACCACTATTATGATGAAGAATTAAAAAAATTTGGAGATAAAATTAATTTGCAAGCAGTAAAAAATACTGAAAAATTCACTAAAGTTAATAAGCCAATTTTACAGGCTATTATCAATAAAATGGAATTAGACACGAATCAATTTTCTAATTCATCAGACTTACTGGATGCTGTTTTAGAAGAAACTGACCTTATTCCAGATGATAGCACCAGTCATATCGATAATTTTAACAAGATTTTACAGCTTGATTTCAATATCATCTATAGTAACAATAGTGATGAAGTAGAAGAGGAAATAAATAATGATACTGCATCGGCTCAAGAAATAGAGAAAAATGAAATAGAAGAATCAGATGCTAATAAAAGTTCTTTTGTTACGCTTAATGATACTTTTAGTAGTGGAGAAGTTGAAACTTTAGCGGATATTCATGAAAAACAAAGTATTGAAAAAATTGAAACAAGTATCACGCTAAATCAACGCTTTATGTTTGTAAATGGTCTTTTTGATGGAGACGTAGATTCTTTCAACGAAACAATAAAGCGTTTAGATACTATGAATAATTATGGGGAAGCTGAAAATTATATTGTTTCACATTTTAATAATTGGGATAAGGAAGATGAAGACGTTATCGAATTTTTTGATATTGTGAGAAAGCGGTACGTTTAGCGGATAAGTACTTGCATTCTGTGAGAGTCCAGCTTTATTAGAATGAATAATAAAATAGTAAATGACCATAGTGAAGAACCACCATAACTAAAAAATGGTAAAGGAATTCCAATTACAGGGAAAAGGCCGATGGTCATACCAATATTTACAGCAAAGTGAAAAAATATTATACAAGCTACTGAATAACCATAAATACGAGCAAACCTCCATTTTTGCCGCTCAGCTATAAAAATAATTCGAAGCAACAATGTAATAAAGAGACCAATTAAAAGGACACTTCCTATCCAACCATGTTCTTCACCAATTGTACAAAAAATAAAGTCAGTACTTTGTTCAGGTACAAAATCAAACTTCGTTTGCGTACCATTTAAGAATCCCTTTCCCATTAACCCTCCACTACCAATTGCAATTTTTGATTGAGTCACATTCCAACCATATCCCAAAGGATCTGCTGCTGGGTTAATAAGTGCTTTTATTCGATTTTGCTGATGTGGTTTCAACACTTCTGTAACTAAATAATCTACACTAAGAATCACTCCACATATTATCAATGCTCCCAATATGGCTAATACAATACGCTTAATTCGTTTTCTATTAAACATCACAATAATAAAAACGATTACTAAAATTGCAATATACAGGTATGTGTTTTCCACTAATAAAGTTAGAATGAATATTGCAGCAGAAGATACACAAAGTACAAGAAGCATTGGGTGCATCCCCTCTCGATATAGCACTAATATTAAAGAAGTAAACACAAGAGCTGTACCAGCATCACCCTGTATTACAATTAATGACATTGGTATGGCAACTAAAGCCCCCAAATAAATTTGGTTTTTAACTTTGTCAACTCTAAATGTGGATGTACCTGCAAACTTAGCGATAACTAAAGCAGTGGCAAATTTCGTAAATTCGGAAGGTTGTATTCTAAATGTTCCTATTGCAAACCATGAACTAGATCCTGCAATTTCTACTCCAAAAGGAATTACAAAAATTAGCAATAGAATAAATATTATATATATGTAATAACTAAAACGTTCATAAAATTTATAGTCTAAGGATATAATTATAATAATAATAATTATTGATGAGGCTATCCAAACAATCTGTTTACCTGAGTTAAGTGAAAAATCGAAAATACTTAATGAAATCGTTTCATCGTAAACCGCAGCATAAATATTAAGCCAGCCCAAAATAACTATACCAAAGTACAGGAAGATGATAGGCCAGTCGATGTTATACGTTATGTTATCTGCTCTTTTCAATATAAAAATTCTCCTTTTAAAACATATTCTTCAATCCAAGGTCGTTCAGTTTCACCTATCAAATATTGTTCTATCATTAAACTGGCAATAGATGCGGCAGCTCTTCCCCCTTGTCCAGCGTCCTCAACATAAACTGCAACTGCTATTTTAGGATCATCCTTAGGTGCAAAGGCTATAAAAACTGCATGATCAGGAAGGGGGTCGTTTTGTACAGTTCCTGTTTTTCCACATACTTCAATATTTTTTAGTTGTGCTCTATACTGTCCAGTACCTGATTTAACTACTTGCGCCATAGCTTCTACAGCCACATCAAAATAAGCAGAATCAACAGTAGTATAATGTTTTTTCTGATACTGAGGTAGGGGGTTACCTAAACTATCAATTGATTTTATTAGATGTGGAATATAATAGTAGCCTCTATTAGCCACTATTGATGCAAAATTAGCCATTTGAATTGGCACTACCATATTTTCACCTTCTCCAATTGCGATAGAATAAATGTTGGAATATTTCCATGGGCGATCTTTATAAGCACGGTCATAATAAGCAGAACTAGGAATGAGACCACCTTTTTCATTTGGTAAGTCAATGCCAAGAGGTTTACCAAAGCCAAAAGACATAACATGCTCTCTCCATTTGTCCAATCCAATATGTGTGTCTTCAAAAGTATTTTCCACCACTTTTTTATTCACTACTCTACGCATTACATTATGAAAATAAGGATTACACGAATGTGTGATTGCACCTTGTAAATCCTCGTTACTATGCGAACCATGACACCCAATTATATCTCTATTACAAGGAATTCGAGTTTTTGTTGTAATAACTCCTTCTTGTAAAGCAATCATTGCTTGGACAATTTTAAAAATTGATCCAGGACGGTATTGTGCCATCAATGGACGGTTGAATAAAGGTTTGTTAGTGTCACTTGATATAATACTAAAATTTTCACTATATTTTTTGCCACTCAATAAGTTAGGGTCATATGATGGACCTGAAACTATTGCTAATACTTCCCCCGATTTTGGTTCTAGAGACACTATGCTTCCAGCTTTTCCTTTCATTAAAAACTCACCATATTCTTGTAATTTAATATCTATTGTTGAAATCAATGTTTCGCCAGGAATTGCTAATGTATCCCATTTACCTTCATTAAAAGACCCTTTTTCGACACCTCTTACATTTTTGATCTTGTATTTTACTCCACGCTTTCCCCTTAGTTGTTCTTCATAAAAAGATTCTATACCGCTTTGCCCTATATAATCTCCTTGATTGTAGTAATTAACACTGTCTATTTCTAATTCTCGTTTGGTGATTTCACTTACATACCCAAGTGTATTTGCCAATAAAGGGTGGGTATACTTCCTTGCTGTTCGAGATTCTACATAAAACCCAGGAAAATCTACTAATTTATCTTGTACACGAGCAAAATCTTCATTAGAGAGTTGTTTAATAAACACACTAGATTTCACATATGAGTATTCCTTTGCATTCTGCATTTTTTCTTTGAACACTTGCAAAGTAATATCAAAAAGATCACAAAAAGCAGTAGTATCTAAACGTTCTACATCATTAGGAACAACTGTTAAATCAAATTGAGGGTCATTAAAAACAAGAAGTTCTCCGTTTCGATCATATAAAAGTCCTCGATAAGGGTATTCAATAGTTTTTTGAATAATATTGTTAGTAGCAGCACTGGCATATTGGCTGTCTAGTACTTGAATAAAAAATAGTTTTATCAAAAATACTAACCCTGTTAGAACAATAATAAACCGAATAATATGTTTTCGGTTATCTATCATATTCCTCTTTTACGACTAAAGAATAATATTTGAATTAACAAAATAACTAGAAAAGTGAAAAAAGTACTCATAATTACCTTGAGCAGGGTAAACCAAAAAAGAAAAAACCCACCCGCTTCGGTGAAAAACAAAGTGAAATGATGAACAAATAACATTGGAAGGAAGTAAGTGGAAAACCATTGAAACCCCATGGTTTTTAAATTTGGTGATATATTAATTTCGTATCCACCCTGTGGAGTAATAATATTACCCCAATAAAAACGTAGAAATGCTAAAAGTACAGATGCAGAAGTGTGAACTCCAAAGCTATTATAAAACATATCAATAATAAGTCCTATTATAAAAGCAATCACCAATATCAATATTCTATCCATTTCCAATGGCAATAATAAAATTATCGCTACATATATAAAGCAAAATGTAACATCTAACAATGCTATATTTCTAAAAATCACCACCTGTAATATGAGGAAGATTACACTTTGTACAATTAGTTTAGTGGAGCTACTATTCATTTGGAGCTAAAGTATAGTTTACTGATTCAATAGAATCTTTCTCTACTTTCAGTTTATTTTTGATTACATACAAGTAAGAAAGTTTCGTAAAATCATTTTCTAACTTAATTTTTATATCGTTGAAATTTTTATCATCCTTCAAAACAACAGACTCAATAATTCCAACAGGTATATCCTCTGGAAAAACCGCATTATATCCTGAGGTAACAACAGTATCTCCCACTAAAGGAGTAATATGCCTTGGAATATATTTCAAATCTGCTAATTGTGGGTTTTTCCCTCCCCAATTCGTTGTTCCTAAGGTTCCTGTTCTTTTTATTTTTGAAGAAACTAAAACATCATTATGAAGTAAGGAGGCAAGAACAGAATAATGTTTGGATACTGACTGAATTTTTCCAACAATACCATATTGGTTTACCACTCCCATCCCTGGAGAAATACCGTTGACACTTCCTTTATCAATCGTGATATAGTTATTGAGCCATTGTGTAGTATTGTTGATTACTTTTGCATCTTGATATTCATATTGAGATATGATTTCATCATCATCAACTCTTAATGTATTAATATCATAGATGGATTGTTTTAACGACTTTATTTCTTGTTTTAATTTTGCATTTTCATCAACTAACTCTTGATTTAAGTCTGTTAAACCAAAGTATGTATGAATAGTATTTGAATACCGAATGGTATTAGCAACAAATCGATTAGAGCTATTAAAAGCCGATGCACTAATAAATAAGTCTGTGGAGAGAATCATCCACAAAGAGAGAATTTCCAGAAGAACAAATACTAGCGTTGCCCGGTATTTAAATAGCAACAGAAATAATCGTCCCATTTATTTAGCTCGATTGTGTATATAAAATATCAAAATTAATCCATCAATACTGGTTTATATTTATTCAGGAATTTAAGTGCAAGTCCAGTACCTCGCACTACAGCTCTTAAAGGGTCTTCTGCAATATGAATAGGAAGCTTTGTTTTTAGTGCCAAGCGTTTGTCTAAGCCTCTTAATAATGCCCCTCCTCCTGTGAGATATATTCCTCTATCGTATATATCTGCCGAAAGCTCTGGTGGTGAAATCTCTAATGCTTTTAGCACAGCTTCTTCAATTTTAGAAACAGCCTTATCTAAGGCAAAAGCAATCTCTGAATAAGATATTTTAATTACTTTTGGAATACCTGTCATTAAATCACGACCACGGATTTCAAAATCATCGGGGCCATCATCCAATTCAGTTAGTGCAGAACCAACTTCCATTTTTACTTTTTCAGCAGTACGCTCACCAATTAATAAGTTATGTTGTCTTCTCATATAATCGAGAATATCTCTATTGAATGTATCTCCTGCTACTCTAATAGATTGGTCGCAAACAATTCCTGATAGAGCTATTACTGCAATTTCTGTTGTTCCGCCCCCAATATCAACTATCATAGAACCAACAGGTTGTTCAATATCAATACCTATTCCAATAGCTGCAGCAATAGGTTCATGAATCATATATACTTCTTTTGCTCCAGCATGTTCAGCTGAATCTCGAACCGCTCTTTTCTCAACTTCTGTAATACCAGATGGTATACAAATTACCATTCTGTGTGAAGACGGAAGAAATTTACGACCTGTATCGATCATTTTTATCATACCACGAATCATATGTTCAGCAGCATGAAAATCAGCAATAACACCATCTCGAAGCGGGCGAATAGTTTTTATTTCTTCATGAGTTTTTTCGTGCATTTGCATTGCCTGTCTACCAATAGCCAATACTTTATTTGTTAATTTATTGATAGCAATTATGGATGGTTCATCCACAACAACCTTTTCCTTCTGAATAATTAACGTATTAGCGGTTCCCAGATCAATGGCAATGTCGCTTGAAAAGTAATCAAAAAATCCCATAGTTTAGATTCTAAAAAAATTATCTGAGAGTTGAATATCGTGAAATTACAAATTTGTTTCAAATAACAAGGCGCAAGCTCACTTTTTTAGTGTTTGAAATGACGCGTACCTGTAAATACCATCGTCATTCCATTTTTATCGCAATAATCAATAGAGTTTTGGTCTTTTACCGAACCTCCAGGCTGAATTACTGCCTTAATTCCTTCATTAAAAGCTATTTCCACACAATCAGGGAACGGAAAAAAGGCATCCGAAGCCATTACCGCATTATTTAAGTTGAAATTGAATTTTTTGGCTTTATCTATTGCTTGTTGTAGAGCATCAACACGAGAAGTTTGACCTACACCACTTGCAAATAACTGACCTTCAATAGCTAACACTATCGTGTTGGACTTTGTATGCTTGGCTAACTTGTTTGCAAACAATAATGCATTTATTTGTTCTTCTGTAGGAACAAGCTTTGTAACTGTATTTAAATCTTTTTTTGTTTCTACATTCATATCCTTATCCATACCTATTACACCATTAAGTAATGTGCGGTATTGATATCTAGGCATTTCAGTTTCTTTTCTAACTAAAAGAATCCTGTTTTTCTTAGTTTTTAATATTTCTAATGCATCTATATCAAAGCTCGGAGCTATAAGTACCTCCATAAAAAGTTTGTTGATTTCCTCCGCTGCATCTATATCGATATTACTATTAGACACAAGTACTCCTCCAAATGCAGAAACAGGATCTGCAGCCAACGCTTTTAAATAAGCATCTTTTGTGCTATTTCCTGTAGCCATTCCACAAGCATTGTTATGTTTCATTATGGCAAAAGCACAACTTTCATTTGATGGAAAATCATCAATAAGAGCTACGGCTGCATCTACATCTATTAAGTTGTTATATGACAACTCTTTTCCATGCAGTTTATCAAATATTTTGTCCATATCACCAAAAAAAGCACCACGTTGATGAGGGTTTTCTCCATATCGAAGTGCTTGAGATTCACGGATGGAATCTTTGTAATGAAGAATATGTTCTTCATCAGGTAACGAATTATTAAAATATTTAAAAATAGCAGTATCGTAATGAGAACTGATGTCAAATGCTTTTGCAGCAAATCGTTTTCTATCAGAAAGTTCAGTGCCACAATTGTTGGTTTTTAATATTTCCTCCAATTCTTGATATTGTTCTCTTGAAGAAATAATAGTAACATCTTTAAAATTTTTAGCAGCTGCTCTAATTAACGAAATTCCTCCTATATCAATTTTTTCTATTACATCCTCTTCAGAAGCTCCAGCTGCTAACGTTTCCTCAAAAGGATATAAATCCACTATTACCAAGTCTATTTCAGGGATTTCAAACTCATCTGCTTGCTTTACATCAGTATCAATTTCCCTTCTGTGTAAAATGCCACCAAAAACTTTTGGATGAAGTGTTTTCACACGACCTCCAAAAATAGAAGGGTAACTTGTAAGATCTTCAACAGCAATTACACCCGCCCCTTGTTCTTCAATAAATTTTTGGGTGCCTCCTGTCGAATATATCTTTACACCATGTTCAGATAGAAGCTTAA
>JAOUKH010000213.1 GCA_029882685.1 Cyclobacteriaceae bacterium | reverse complement strand
TTAAACATACGAGTTGCAGCACCACTAGCTGGCACAAATTTCACAACTTCTAAGTCTTTAACCTTTTGATTATAAAGAGAAATATATTTCTCTTCGCTTTCATTATCAGTCAAAATTATCCCCTCACCGATAGCGGCATGTTTTTCTAATTTAAGAAAAGGAAATCCTTGTTGAAATTGATTCAACTCTTGTACGACCTTCTCAGGACTCATTCCCTGAGATTCAATTTGCTGACGTAATGTGGAATCCATTAATTTGATAAATCTAATAAAGCAATAAGGATTGAAATATTATTGACAAATCTAAACAAAAAAAGTCCTGTATTACTACAGGACTTTTAGTAGCCCGTAGGGGAATCGAACCCCTGTTACCAGGATGAAAACCTGGCGTCCTAACCCCTAGACGAACGGGCCATTAAGCAATGAGCTAAATAAAAAAGGAACATTATGTCCCTTTATGGTAGCCCGTAGGGGAATCGAACCCCTGTTACCAGGATGAAAACCTGGCGTCCTAACCCCTAGACGAACGGGCCATTGCTTAAAATGCGAGTGCAAATATACTAGCATTTTTAAATCCCACAAAAGATGGTTATAAAAAAAATCTTTTTTTTTAATTCAAGACTTAAATAACCTTTTAATCACAACCATATTAAAAAAATGATTTGTACTTTTGCACTCGTGAAAACACAAAGATTATCATCAATAAATTTATAAATCAATGATTAAAATTGGTATCAACGGATTCGGTCGTATTGGTCGATTAGTATTTAGAGCAAGTGTAGAAAGACCCAACGTACAAATAGTAGCCATCAACGACTTAATAGATGTAGACTATATGGCATATATGCTAAAATATGATTCTACACATGGAAGATTTAACGGTACTGTTGAAGTTAAAAACGGTCAGCTTGTAGTAAACGGAAATGAAATTAGAGTAACTGCTGAAAGAGACCCTGCCAACCTTAAATGGAATGAAGTAGGAGCTGAATATGTAGTGGAATCTACTGGTTTTTTCTTGACTAAAGAAAGTGCAAAAGGACATATTGATGCAGGTGCTAAAAAAGTGATCATGTCAGCTCCATCAAAAGATGATACACCTATGTTTGTAATGGGAGTTAATAACACTTCATATACAAGCGACATGGATTTTGTGTCTAATGCTTCTTGTACCACTAACTGTCTTGCTCCTATTGCCAAAGTATTGAATGATAACTTTGGAATTAAAGAAGGTTTAATGACTACAGTACATGCAACAACGTCTACACAAAAAACAGTAGATGGCCCATCATTAAAAGATTGGAGAGGTGGTAGAGGAGCTGGACAAAATATTATTCCATCTTCTACTGGTGCAGCTAAAGCAGTTGGGAAAGTAATTCCTGAATTGAATGGAAAGTTAACAGGTATGTCTTTTAGAGTTCCAACTCCAGATGTTTCAGTAGTTGATTTAACTGTTAACTTAAATAAAGATACATCTTACGAAGAAATTTGTGCTGCAATGAAAAAGGCATCAGAAGGTGAACTTAAAGGAATTTTAGGGTACACAGAAGACGCTGTAGTGTCGAATGACTTTCTTGGCGATGCAAGAACCTCTATTTTTGATGCAGGAGCAGGAATTCAATTATCTCCTTCTTTTGTTAAAGTAGTGTCTTGGTACGACAATGAAATGGGATACTCTAATAAAGTAGTAGATTTAGCTGAATATATGGATTCTGTTAAATAACTCCTTTCTTAATTATTGTAAAAAGAGGCTATCTAATAAATTGCCTCTTTTTTTTTATTCCTCTACTGGGATCAATTCCAATGGGATTTTTAAAATATGCTGAAAATCTTGCCCTGACTCCATCATATCTTCATCTTCTTCATCATAATACCATTCCACTTTTATTTTAGTTTGATCTGCAATATCTTCTAACTTTCTAAACAACTCTACAAAGCTCTTTGATGAACTAGTATTAAAATACTCTAATTTAACAGATAAAGTAGTACTATCATTTGGCTGTTTCACATATTCATCAACCCAATTTAGAAGTGGCTTATAAAATTCAATAGAATTTTCGGGAATTGATCTTCCCGAAATTTCAAAAACACCACTTGCAGCATCAAACTTCAACAATGGTGTTTTTGGACTAGATTTCAATGTATAATTATTCATATTGATCAATTTGAAATAATAATCTTAAAAATATAAAAAGCGTAATCATTATCAACTTCCTTAAACTCATATTGAATTTTATTTCCCGATTTTTTTGCAATATCTACAAATCCTAAACCAGCTCCACCATGTTTTGAGATAGTACCTACATCTAATAACCCTCTATAAAAATGGGCTAATTCATCACTTGTAAAACTATTTATCAACTTTATACGTGATTTTAAACTATTAACTTCCGACCTAAGTAAGTAATTACCCGATGTTATTATTATTTCATTATCGTTACTACTATGGATTAAAAAAATACCCTTACTGTGCGAAGGATCGGCATGATTTTCTAAAAGATATTTGTATAAGTTCTGAACTACCTCTATGGTAATATGAAAAGCCTTTTTCCTAATTTTATTTGGGTAATTTTGATGACTTAATAGATCATCAACTTCCAATATCACTTTATCAGTAGTATCTAAATCAATATTACCAATATATTGATATACAGCTTTATGAACCATAAGTTCAGAAGCTATCTCTTCTATTTCTAATGATTTATTACTAGGTGACAAATAATCTCATTTTCTAAGACAATTCTAAGAATATATATTGAAAATAAAAAATTATATACTATATAAAATCACTATTATTCCTTAATTATTAATGAATCTCGTACATTAATTTTTTCAGCAACGGGGCTAACATCAATGCTATTAATCCTGCAACAATTCCAAACAACCCAATTTTTCCAAAACCTTCTGTATATACATATAAGGAATCGAAGCCTGAAATTTCGGCTACGCTATCAGTATTTATTGCCATACTCCTACCAATAAGCCCTCCAATATTAAATGCATATGCCGATGATAAAAACCATACCCCCATCATAAAACCCACTAATTTTTTAGGAGCCAATTCTGTGATTTTTGATAAACCTACAGGAGACATTAATAATTCGCCTATCACAAATAGAAGATATCCTACTACCAAAAATATAAATGGCACTCTTCCATCAGTATCTGCAAAACGAACACTTTGAGATAAAAGCCAAAATCCAGTTCCAATAAATAATAAACCATATGAAAATTTATATGGTGTACGTGGGTTTAAGTTTTTCTTCTTTAAGTATACCCAAATGGCAGAAAATGGAATGGCTAATAACACCACAAATATTGCAGTAATACCATTAGTGCCTGCAGCAGTAAAAAAAACAAGGTTAACATTACGATCCGCAAAAAGTGTAATAAGGCTACCTGTTAATTCATAAAAAGCCCAAAAAATAGTCATCAACAATGTCATATATAATATCATAAATAGTTGACCACGCTCTTTTCCTGATACTTGAAAAAACATCCAGATAAAATAACCCGCTATACCAAGCACTAGAATATTAAAGATAAATGAAACTACAGTACCCTCAAAAAGTACACTTCCCATCATATTTAAAATAAAATCACCTGAATAAATAAGATATGCGATAATAGGTACAAATAATATTACTGTTAATGGTACAATATTTTTTAACTTAATACCAAACTTTTTCTTTTCAAGTTGTTCTTCCGATGGTGGCAATCCATGATTACCAAAAACACTTGCTTTAATTCCATTCCTAAATACAATTAAACCACTCAACATACCAAATCCTGCTGCTCCAAAGCCATAATGCCATCCAAAAGTTTCTCCTAGCCAACCACAAAAAATTGGAGCTACAGCAGCACCAACGTTAATCCCTAAATAGAAAATGGTAAATCCAGAATCTCTTCTTATATCTCCTTTAGCATATAAAGAACCTACGAATGAAGATATATTTGGCTTAAACAATCCATTTCCTACAATAATTAAAGCCAATGCTAAAAAGAAAAAAACCGGATGTTCTACCGCCAAAACAAAATGACCTAATGCCATAAATATAGCACCCAGTATAATGGCTCTTCGAAAACCAAGCAACCGATCAGCTATCATTCCACCAATTGCAGGAGTTGCGTACACCAACATTCCGTATGAAGCATATATTCCTATAGCTATTGAATCTCTTTCAGCCACTGCTGCAAACATCTCTTTCACCATGTAGAGAGTTAAAAGTGCTCGCATACCATAGAAACTAAAGCGTTCCCATAGTTCAGCAAAAAACAAATAAAATAGTCCTTTAGGATGACCAAATAAATCTTGTGTCTGTTGATTAGTTTCGCTGTTCACTATAATTCGTTTAGGTTAAAAAAAAACACTTCATAATGAAGTGTTCGAAATTTTATGATTGTTTAAGCTTCTTCTATCTGAGCATCTTCAGCACCATGCGTAAGACGTTTCAATGGTTTTAAAAGTAATAGCACAAGTCCTCCAAATAAAGCAGTAAAAACAACAAGCCCTATAAATACATTAAGTTCACCCGCATTAACAGAGAACTCTCCAACCAAACCAGCAACTTTATTACCTAGACCTGTAGCTGCAAAATATACTCCCATCATAATTGAAACATATTTAACAGGTGCTACCTTAGTAATAAATGATAAGGCTACTGGAGATGCACATAATTCACCTACCGTATGAAAAAGATAAGCTAAAACGAGCCATATCATAGCTGAACTTCCATTGTTTGTAAATTCAACGGAAGCAATTGCCATAAAAGAGAAACCTAATCCCATAATAATCACTCCAATAGCCATTTTGTAAATCGAAGAATATTCATTTCCTCTATTTTTCCACCAAACCCAAAAAGCAGCTACTGATGTACCAAGTGTTATAATGAAAAAAGAATTGATTGATTGAAACCATGCAGCAGGTACTTCAAAATTAAGCCAATCAATCATACGATTTGTATTTGTTTTTGCATACAAGTTCATCAATCCACCTGCTTGCTCAAATGCTCCCCAAAATACTATTACAATTAAAAAGGAAAGAAGTAACACCACAAATCTGTCTTTCTCAATTGCATCAACATCTTTATGAATCATCATCATTAAACCAACTACTAATGAAAGAAAAACACCTAGAGCTGCGAAAGCATGCGTTTCTATTCCTGATGCATAAGAATAAGCCATAAATACACTCGCCAATGACAACGCTATTGTTACGGCCAACTGCATTTTACTTCTTAATAAATTACCAAATAATTCTCCTAATGAAGCATCACCTTCTTTGTGGTTTTCCTTGGAAGATTTTATAGGTACATCACCTACACCCACAAGAAATTTTTGCCCCCACATGAATACTATTT
>JAOUKH010000212.1 GCA_029882685.1 Cyclobacteriaceae bacterium | reverse complement strand
AAGTCAACGATGAATATATGATTGCCAACAAAGGCAAAATGAAATTTTTCATTTGTATTATGATTTAACTTTATGATTGATGTTACGCAGCTAATTAGTGATGCTACGACTATGTACATTAAAAGAACAAAAAAACGAATGTTTTGAGCCATTTTTATTTATAAGTAGTACTATAACTAGCTGTTTATAAGGTTTTTACATACGTTAAATTAATGGCATAGATAATAGAGTTAGAGATACTAAACTTAATATCATCATCACAGTTTTCGTCCGAACAGCAGGGTGAAGTAGCTAGAAGCAAAACATATAATGATAGTATGAAACAAAGGATTTTCATAGGTACAAATATAGGAATACTACCTTATAGTTTCCTATTATTTAATGACGCTATATGCTTGATGATCATGTCTAGGGAGTATTCCCTAAACATCATGCCACCTCTTGTATCTCACAAACGATCTGATTCAAGAAGTATATATACTATCGGGATTATTACCTGTTATATTCGTGGTAGAATCTACTTTGTATTACAATTTTGATCTGTATTATAGCGAATACACTCTAAAAAATGATACTTACTGTCTAATCGTTATCTCGTCAAAAACAGCGATAAGTTCTTTACCATCTTCCAACGTAATCGTAAAAGTTATTATATGATTTCTTTGCAAATCAGGGGCAACATTTATGATAAAAACAGATCTATAACCCTTATCTTTTTCAAGTATAAAATCATCTATGCTAATGGTTCGTGAACTACCTGCTGGTATTGCCAAAAAAATGTCATTTAAACTACTCCCAGCTTTATGATTTTGGTCGTAATCAGAATTACTGGTGATTTGTATGCCAATAGGCTGTTCAATAATGAGTGGAGGTTCACACGCATAGTTTTGAGTAAAGCCTATTGAAAATTCTCCAGAAACATGTGTACTAATTATTTGTGGAATCAAATGAATCTCAAAACCTACACTGTCAAACGTAAGTGAAGTGATTCCTGTAGGCAATGTTTCAGTATCAAAATACTGAAACACATTATTGGCATCAAATACAGGAATCATTTCTAATAACCCATTCTCCAAAGATGCGATTCGGGTATTATAAGATTCCACTCCTCTGCAATCATCACACCCCGACAAAGTAACTACTGAACCAACAGTTACTATACAGAAGAAAAACATCATTGTAAATACTCCTTTTTTCATATTAAGTATAAGTTAAACAAATAATAATTATAAACAAAATCGAATAATATTTGGCTAACTTTGGGACATGTACATTAACCTCAATGGTGATTTAGTTAATAAAGAACAATTTGAAATCGATATTTCAAATCGATCATTTCAATATGGAGATGGTTTATTCGAAACCATTATTGCAAAAGATGGAGACATCCGTCTTCTACCCTATCATGTAGAGCGTCTGGTTAATGGACTTAATGCATTACATATAAATCACAATTTCACAACTACAAATATTGAAGGGTACATTCAACAACTATTATCAAAAAACAAATTATCAAATGCTCGTATAAAACTACAAGTTTGGAGAAGTGATGGTGGACTTTATACACCATCTAACAATGTTGTTAAATTCTTAATTATAGCTTTACCACATGAACTAAATCAAAAAAAAATTGACAGATGTACTTTTTCCGTGCAAATAACCATTTCATACAACAGTATTTCAAAGTATAAGACTTGTAATAGTCTGCCCTACATACTTGCTGCATTGGAAAGAGACAGCAAAAATTTAGACGAGATAATCATATTAAACAACGAAGGTCATATCGCAGAATGCTCTTCTTCAAACATTTTTTGGTATAAAGAGGGTGTCTATTACACCCCTTCAATACAAACAGGGTGTATTGAAGGAGTGATGAGAAAGCATGTATTGAGCATAGCTAAAAAACATCAACTCATTATTAAAGAAGGAAAATACAATAAAGAAGATTTATTAAGTGCTGAAAGTGCATTTACAACTAATGCAACAGGTTGCACAGCTATTCAAAATATTGATAGCAAAGTGTTTAATACTAATATCCCTATTATACCGCTATTGGGGCTTTAATATTAGGATGTGCTTGATAATTTAAGATTTCAAAATCCTCATATTGGTAATCAAAAATACTATTAGGTTTTCTGTTTATTTTGAGTTGAGGTAAACCCATAGTACTACGGCTTAATTGTTCATTTGCTTGGTCTAAATGATTGGTATATAAATGTACATCTCCACCTGTCCAAACAAACTCTCCTGGCTCTAAATCACATTGTTGGGCAAACATGTACACTAACAAAGAGTATGAAGCAATATTGAATGGTACTCCCAAAAAGTAATCAGCACTACGCTGATACAATTGACAAGAAAGCTTTCCATCTGCTACATAAAACTGAAACATGGTATGGCATGGAGGCAATGCCATATTATTTACTTCAGCCACATTCCATGCGCTTACAATATGTCTTCTAGAATCAGGATTGTTTTTTATTTGATTAATCACTTGAGTAATTTGGTCAACAGTACCGCCATCTGGTGTTGGCCAGCTCCTCCACTGGTGTCCATAAACAGGTCCCAAATCACCATTTTCGTCAGCCCATTCATCCCAAATTTTCACCTTGTTATCATTGAGATATTTAATATTTGTATCGCCATTCAAAAACCATAGTAACTCATATATAATAGATCTAATATGTAATTTTTTAGTAGTCAACAATGGAAACCCTTTTGAAAAGTCGAATCGTAATTGACGTCCAAAAACAGAAAGTGTTCCTGTACCTGTCCTATCCCCTTTTTCAGCTCCATTGTCTAAAATATCTTGCATTAAATCGAGGTACTGTTTCATGGTTTTATGTTTTTTATCTGTCAAATGTAGCACGTAAGTCTAAAATATCACAGTATAACTTCTACATCTTTTTCACTAAAAACTTTATCATTATTAACTTGCAGCTTTTTAATCCATATGTAATATCATTTTGCTATCCAATAATAATTATTTCTGATTATAAATTGCAAAACAGTTTAAATATCAAATATTAAGTCATGGAAGAAATTAACATAAGTGAAATTAGTAGCATTGCCATAGACATGATCATTAAGTATGGGCCAAAACTAGTTTATGCCGTAATAACATTAATAATTGGTTTATGGATTATTAAAGCTTTCATGAAAGGTGTTAAGCGTATAATGAGCAATCGGGAAATTGACGCTTCTTTAATTCCATTTTTAATAAACCTTACTTCTACTCTATTAAAGTTAATGTTAGCAATTTCAGTAATGACCATGTTAGGTATTGAAATGACCTCTTTCATAGCTATTCTGGGGTCAGCTGGTTTAGCAGTAGGCTTAGCTCTATCAGGTACATTACAAAATTTTGCAGGAGGGGTAATTATACTTATTCTAAAGCCATTTAAAGTTGGTGACTTTGTGGAAGCACAGGGATACTCAGGTGTGATTAAGGAAATTTTAATATTCAACACCGTACTTACCACTGGAGATAATAAAGTAATCATTTTACCTAATGGTCCTCTTTCAACAAGTTCTTTAGTGAATTATTCAACTGAACCTACCAGAAGGGTTGATATGACCTTTGGGATAGGATATAATGATGATATTAAAAAAACCAAAGAAGTACTGCATACATTAATTAACGCAGATGATAGAATTTTACAAAATCCCGAACCTTTTGTAGCTGTTTCAGAGTTAGCAGATAGTTCCGTAAACTTTGTAGTACGTGTTTGGGTAAAAGCGGATAACTACTCAGGAGTATTCTTCGACATGCAGGAAAATGTTAAGCTCACATTTGATAAAGAAGGCATCAGTTTCCCTTATCCACAACGAGATATTCACATGTATAACCAAAAATAAAATAAGAATTAGTAATAATTATGAAATTAAATAAAATAGCCTTTACAGCTTTAGCTATTCTTGGAAGTATAACTTTACTAACTGCTAAAACTATATATACAACCCCATCTTCAGATACTACCTATTGGGAAAAAGGCGCAAAAACCACTTTTACTTTTACACAAACTACTTTAGAAAATTGGGCTGCTGGTGGTGAAAACTCTGTAGCATTTAATTCAGGCCTTAGAGCGTTTGCCAGCTATGTAAAAGGTCGCACCATGTTCGATAATTTATTAGAGATAGGTTATGGAATAATTGATCAAGGTGATGTAGGTTTAAGAAAGAATGATGACAAAATTATCTTTTCGACTAAAATAGGTCATAAGATAAAAGAAGACGGAAAAATATATTGGAGTAGTCTTATCGATTTTAAATCACAATTTAATAAAGGTGTTGACTATCAAAACGATGGTTCAGAAATAAAAATTTCTGACTTTATGGCTCCAGGATACCTTACTGTCTCTACAGGATTGGAATGGAAACCAAATAATTTTTTTTCATTATCTTATTCTCCTGTAGCTGGTAAAATGACTTTTGTTGGTATTCAACGTTTCGCAGATAGAGGTGACTTTGGGGTTGATCCTGCAGTTTATGATGAGGTAACTAGCATCAAGTTAGTTGATGGAAAAAATTTGCGTACAGAACTAGGCTCGTTTAACAAAATTCAAGTAAAAAAAGATATTGTAAAAAATGTAAAATTAGAAACTAATTTAGAGTTGTTTACTGCCTATGATGAAACTTTTGGAAACGTTGATATAAACTGGCAAAATGTTATTACGATGAAAATAAATGGTTGGCTTATGACTAGCTTTATTACACAGTTATTATATGACGATGACATACATATTGCTACTCAGTTTGATGAAATTACTGGTGACCCTCTAAATGCCAAACCAAGAATACAATATAAGCAAATATTAGGTGTTGGACTTACTTTTTCATTAGGGGATAAATACATTCCTTTTACAGAAAGAGTTAAAAAAACATTAAAATAGATGTTATGAAGAAATATTTAACTTTGATGATCTAACCCGCTATATTTTTTTGCTCAAATGATAGTAATCAGTAATTTTAAAATAACGACCATATTATTGATTACTCTACTATCAATCCTTGTCAGCATTACTTTAATAAGCACCCAAAAAGAATTACCAAGTATATCATCCAAAATTAATGGTGCAAGTTTTGTTGCCCCACCCAAATTTATTTCACAAGAAGCTGTTACACCAATTAAAGACATCAACTTTAATTGGGTAGCAATAATGCCCTATGCTTTTTCAAAAGCTAATGAACCCAGTATAAATTATAATCATGATCATCAATGGTGGGGAGAACGTTTTGAAGGAGTAAAACAAACGATTGAGTATGTACACAATATAGGTTTAAAAGTAATGCTAAAACCTCATGTTTGGGTTATAGGTCATGGCTGGGCTGGTGATTACTCTCTCTCTTCTCAAATTG
>JAOUKH010000047.1 GCA_029882685.1 Cyclobacteriaceae bacterium | reverse complement strand
GCCACAAAACCCGTTACATCTTCACTAAATTCAATCGTTACGCTATATGTTGAGGTGTTGTTTACTGTGAGCGGTTCTCCTTGAATATCTACGCTTGGTGGCGTAACATCTGTCGTTAGTGTTATTATTGGTTCAGTAGTTAGCGTTGAACAATTACCTCCACCTTCATCTACAACTACATAAAACGTTGTTGCTACAGTTAAGTTACCTGTTGAAATAGAAACCCCTCCTAGATCATCACCAGCAGCACTTGCAATAAACGTATTAGTACCTTTATTATAAAGTGAATAAGTAAAAGTAGAGTTAGTAATATTCGCACCATCTCCAATTTCTATAGATGATGCACTTCCAGATGATACTGATGTTGGATTGGCTACAACAGGAAAAGAAGTAGCTGTAGCTCCTGTTCCTGCTAGGATTTCCGACAACCCTGGGCTTGTACAAGCATTAGCAGTAAATTTAATATCGGTATAGTTTCCATTGCTCAGCCCTGTTATCACGAATGTCCCAGCACCAGTACTAGTAACAGATGAAACAGTGGGAGACCCTCCGTTTCTAACATAGCTCATGCTATAAGCAGTATTCAAATCTAAGCCAGATACTGTTATAGTTCCATCCGATGCCGTACAAGAAGCAGGAGTACTTGTTGAACTTGTAATAGATAAGTGGGGGTTAAGATCTATTGAAACAGAAATTGTAGAAATAGAAGCACAGGTAGTACCTGGGTTAAATTCATCTGCTTTAACTTTAATAATAGAAGGATCAACAGTAAGTGCCGATGATGTGAGTATTAAATCAGTAGTTCCAAAACTGTATTCTGAAATTCCAAAATCAGCATCACTTCCATCTACAAGAGTATAAATAATTCCTGAGGTTACATTACCCACGGTAACATCTACAGTAGCGCCTGTCAAATCTGCACAAACAGGTGCATAGGTTAATGTAGGTATGGGAGGGTCAGGGCTACATGGAATAATTGTTGAGGATGACAAAGCACTTTCACAAGCACCCCCAATAGTTTCCGTAAACTGAAGTGATCCTCCTACATATAAATCAAAAGCTACTACTGTATACGACCAAGTTGTTCCTGATACAGTAGCTGCTCCAAGTAATATTTCGTCTATATACACATTCACACTACTTCCAGAAGTACATGTTCCTGTGATAGTAGCATCACTTTCTGCTACTGCGTTTACAATACCTGTTGGGGTTGCTGTTGGGGTTAATATAAATACTGTAGAAGAGCTAGCACTAACGGTTTGACAATTATCGCTATCTATTACTGTAGCAGACAAACTCGTTCCTCCAGTTAGTGATAAGCCTGTTATTGACCAATCACCTGATTCACTAACTATTGCTGACCCTCCTACATTTAACGTTATTGTAGCACCTACGTTCGGAGTTGTACCATCTGATTCAAATGATGTACCATAAACAACAGTTGTTGTCCCACAATACGGAGGACTTATAATCGTTGGGGCAGTAGAAACTTGAGTAACAGTAACACCTGTCGAAGCAATAGAGGTGCATCCTTTTGCTACGTTTGCAGTTGCTGTAATTGACTGACACAAATAACCTGATAAATTCAAACCACTAATTGTCCATGCACCTGTAGCACTTGAAGTTCCAGTAGCAAATCCAATACCATCAACATATAACGCAATTTCAACACTAGCATCAGATGTTCCTGATATGGAAGTAGTTCCAGTAGTTATAGTTGTAGTAGTTATGAGAGGTATAGCAGCAACTGTACTAGAACATCCTCCAGTAGCAGTATTACATATAGTAGTTGAAGAAGCACATAATCCGTTATCAATATCTTCCATGGTAACTATCAAAGTACCACATGGCACCTTGGTGCCGTTTTTATTCATTTTAAAGGTCCATGTAATGAACCCTGCTGTAGATGTATTGTCAACACTAATAATGGTGCCTTCGGCTGGAGAAGTAAGACTGGCACCGACAATATTGATTCCGTTAGAATATACATTAAGTAAGGCATTAGTTGCATTAGTTAATGTAAAGTTTACTGTTTCAGGAGTTGTTATTTCAGCTTCCCCATTAGCATTTACAATCATACTTATTGCTGGAGCAGTACCTGTACACACTGGAGTAGCCGTGATAGTAGTTGTAGCACAAGTGATATCAGATTCTGACAAATTGGGGATTGAAACTATATCAGTAGCTGTTACTGCAATTATATCTCCAATACTGCTTGTAACAATATCCCCAGAAATATAAACTCCTGTAACACCATCTGCGATTACAGAAGCACTTACTACTTCCGTGCCATTTAGATAAAACCTCATATTTCCACCTGGAACAGCTGTACCAGTAATATTTACTGTTCCTACAGGATAAGAACCATCTATTATAGGGCAATCCGTTCTGTTTTCTGGAAATCCAGAGCCTCCATTTGGAGCCGTAGGCACCTGAGGATCAATAAGGTCAGTAAATAAGCATTCTAAACAACCAGCATATGCATTATCATCTACACCCCCTACATCAGAAATCGATCCGCAAAAAGTATAGCTATTCGAAGTATTAGTAGTTGCAGCCAATCGAATTGGAGTACTAGCAGTAATGCCTAATTCGGAAATTGGAACATAAAAATCATAGAAGTAATCTAAATCTCCGTCTTCTTGAATTCCAGAAATAGATTTTTGTTGGTGTGTACCTCCTATATGAGAAGAAGAAAGAGTTGGGGTACATGAAGGGGTGGGCGTATTCACATCATATACAAAAACGTCTACTTTATTTTGCAAAACGACTGCAACTTCAAAACCAGGATTCTCACTACTATATTCTGTATCTTTTCCATCACCAAACTGAGAATCCGTGTCAATAAGTACTGTATACCCTTTTGCATTAGGTCTATAATCGGCAAGCCTAAACCTAAAAATCATGTTTACACCATCAAATCTATAATAAGTAGCTACTCCTGTATTGGTAATAGAAAAATCAGTAAATCCCTCATTTGGGCCACTTCTAATATCGCTGAGCACTTCACCATTTCCTAATGTAGGAAATGAAAGCCATTCTGAAGAATTTTCAAATTCAGGTTCATCATCACCTGGTGTGCCTTGAACAGCAGTTGTAAACCCCGTTGAAGCAGCTGAAATATAACCATCACTATTCGGGTCAAGCACTATCTGACCTGCCCCCGAAGTAGAAGGTTGATAAATCAAACCTTTTGTTTGTGCAATAATCTTAACACTTATTAACATAACACTTATCAATAGCGTTATATTTTTTACACTCATAAAACTAATTTTATATTGTTTACAGTACTGTAGCCCTTGTTTTACTACACATCCCACAAGAGATAGCATTATTATGCTCATATCTTGAAAGCATTAAATGGTGATTTCAACATCATGCTTTTCACCTATCATCATAAAGGTAAAAACACTGTTTTTACTATACAATCCGTTAAAACAGCATTACCATCTACGTATTTTAATTAGAAAAATAGTAGAATGGCGCATATTTCAATAGGTAGTATACCGTAGATGAAATGAATAACCTTAACTCGAAATGAAATATTTGGGTTAAGGTTATTCTAAAAATATTTTCTGAGAAATACTGAAAATATCATGAAGTAAATTCTACTTTCTGATTATGAATGGACTTGATTAATAAAATAATTTCAAGGCAGCTAATCCTGCTGAGGCAATTATGAAAATTCGATAGGGTTTTTCAGGAATTAATTTAACAATTTTAACACCTATTAGCGCACCAGTGATTATTATTGGTAGCATCATTAAGTTAAACGAAAAAGTATCTAGGTTTATGGTTTTCCATATGGTAATATGAAAGGGTACTTTAAATACATTAACAAGTAAAAAGAACCATGCAGCAGTTCCAATAAAATTATTTTTTTTAAAGTTCAATGCCAAAAAATAGATAGACATCACAGGGCCTGCTGCATTACCTATCATGGTGGTGAAACCACCAAGCGAACCTGCAAGTGACCCAAACCACCAATTATGTGGGATAGCTTCTTTCGACTTTTTTGTTTCGTTCCAAACCATTAGTACCAAGCCAATCAAAATAATGGCGGCAAGTAAATAACTAAATTGCTCATCATTAATAACATCCCCTACCCAAATGGCCACGAATACACCTATAATCGTAGCAGGTACTAGCTTTAAAAGCACCTTAAAATCCGCATGACGATGGTAATAAAAAACCGCAAATATATCTGCCATAATTAGCATAGGCAGCAATATACCTGTAGAAGCCCTAGCACCAAAAATAGAAGCTAGAACTGGAACAATAAACATACCCAAGCCACTAAGACCTGTTTTAGCCATACCTATAAACAAAGCACAGACAATAATCCATATCCAGTTTGTTATTGTTAGGTCAAATACATTGATTAATTCCAATTGAGTAGAAATTTAAATTGAAATGCGAATCTAATCAAGTTCTATCTATAGAAAAATAAAAATGGATAATGACACTTGTGATGAGATACTTATTAATACAATATAATGTGGATCTAATTCTTTTTCATTTTAGATGAAAATTGATAAACCAAAGATATGATTAATAATACCCATGGTGTACCATGAAGCACCACATCGAACCAGTCCATAAACTCCATCCCAATTGCACCACCTGCAAGCCATTTTAGTTTACCCCAAATATGAGGCTCTGGAAAAAAAGGGGCTAACCCTAGTGTTAAACTTAATAGCACCCAATATTTAGTATTTTTTAGTTGTAGTTTCAATGTTATTATTTTAAAAAAGTTAAAAATATATTACTGTCATCCTGTTATAAAACACAATATGTGTTTCTGTGATAACACACCCTATAATCCTCTCATTCCAATTCTCCACTTGAGGGAGAAATTGAGGGGTATTTTTCATTGTTAAGCAAAAGCATTATATTATCGATAATCGAACATTTCTGTTCTTCATATAGACATAGTGATCCTCGAAAGACACATATCTCGTCTCTTAATTTTGCTACTATGAACCTGAAAAAATTAAGATTTTGTTATCAATAGAAGGTTACTCTTCCAACATTATAAATATCCCTTCAAGATCAAAAATCATGAAGGGATATTTTTATCGGTTATTAACCTAACTAAGAAATTCTATTGAGTTAATGATGATTTATTTACCAGACCAGTTACCATAGCCTGTTTTAAGTTCATACACAACTTGAAAATCCATTTCTTTCAAGATTTTCAAAGCTTTTCCACTTCTACCTCCACCTTGGCAGTACAACAAAACTGGCTTTGACTTATCAAACTCAGCAACTTTAGTTTTAAAGTCTTTGTCAAAGAAATTAACGTTCGTTGCATTTCCAATGAATCCTCCTGCATACTCTTCAGGTGTACGCACATCAATAATTTGTGCATCTTTAGTAGAAGCCAATAATGATTCAAATTTCTTGTTATCAACTCGTTCAATTATTTGACCACTACTTTGGGCAACTTCTTGATTATCAGTAGTTGATTGACACGAAACAGCACTAAAATTTAATGCTATGATTACTAAGGTTATTACTATTTTATTCATTTTCATAATGTTTATAATTTAGAAGGACAAATATAAGCACTTTTTGCAATACTGTCTTCCTTTAAAATATCATCAAACCCACCATCTACATTCACAACATTATGATAGTTCCTAGATTTCAAAATAGAAGCTGCCACCATTGATCTGTAACCAGATTTACAATGTATATAATACTTTTTGTCTTTTTGTATTTTATTTATTTGTTCATTGATATAATCTAAAGGAACATTTTCTGCATCAATTACATGTTCCGACTGATGTTCTCCTACCTTTCTTACGTCTAAAATATCGATTTTAGAATTTTCTTTATACAATTCTGCTAATGTAGATGAATTAACAGTTTCGACCGTTTCAATTTCTTTTTCAGCATTTTTCCAAGCCTCAATTCCTCCATTTAAATACCCCATCGTATTATCATACCCCACTCTTGATAACCTAGTAATGGTTTCAGCCTCTTTTCCTTCTGGTATTACTAAAATTATTGGTTGTTGCATATCCGTAATTAAAGCACCTACCCATGGCGCAAAACTACCATCAAGACCAATAAATATAGCGTTAGGGATGTGGCCTTTTGCAAACTCATCTTTACTTCTCACATCCAACACCACTGCTCCTTCATGATTTGCTATACTTTCAAAAGTATCAACATCTAGGGCTACATTTCCTTTTTCTAAAATGCTTTCAATACCAGTTAATTCACTTTTGTTGAGCATCGCATTTTTAGGGAAATACTGTGGTGGAGGTAAAATACCATGTAGTAATTCCTCAACAAACTCCTCACGAGTCATGTCAGCACGTAATGCATAGTTTGTTTTTTTCTGTTCTCCTAGTTTACCAACAGTCTCGCTACTCATGTTTTTGCCACATGCCGAGCCAGCTCCATGTCCTGGATATACAATTAAGTTATCTTCGAGTGGCATAATTCTATTTCTCAAAGAATCAAAAAGCATTGAGGCTAAATCCTCACGAGTAAGATTTGATTTCACGGCTAAATCTGGTCTACCAACATCTCCTAAAAATAATGTATCACCAGTAAAAATAGCATGGTTTTCTCCTTTCTCATCTATGAGTAAAAAAGTAGATGACTCTTGGGTATGCCCTGGAGTATGTAATACTTTTATGGTGATATCACCTACTTTAAACTCTTGGTTGTCTTGAGCTTCAATAAAGTCAAATTCAGCTGTTGCTGATGGACCGTAAACAATTTTAGCTCCTGTTTTATTAGCCAAATCTACATGACCTGACACAAAATCGGCATGAAAGTGAGTTTCAAAAATGTACTTTATAGAAGCATCATCTTTTTTTGCTCTTTCAATATATTGAGCAGTTTCTCTTAACGGGTCAATTATAGCTGCCTCTCCATTCGACTCAATATAGTAGGCTGCTTCTGCCAAACAGCCTGTATAAAATTGTTCTATCTTCATATTATTATTTAATTTAATTCTACAATATTTTATCACAAAATTAAAACCTAATAAAAAACCATACAGCAACAATTGTTACAAGACTGTTTCATTTATAAGAATGTAAATCGCCATTAACAGCACAAACCACCCAAATCCTTTCTGAAGTTTAGCTCCTGGAATAAGCTTATTTATATATGTACCCAACAGTATTCCTACTATAGCTATCCCAGAAAATAGCAATAAAAATCCCCATTCAATTTCAATATTTTCCACATCACCAATAAAGCCAATTAATGACTTCACTGCTATTATTATTAACGATGTACCTACGGCTTTCTTCATTGGTAGTTTTGCAAACAATACCAATGCAGGTATTATCATAAACCCTCCTCCTGCTCCAACCAAACCAGTAATTACACCTACTACAGCTCCTTCAATAGTAATAGCAGGTATGTTGTACTTTACTATCTGATTTTTTTGAGCTGCTTCTTCCTCTTTTTGCTTTTTGTTCCTAATCATAGAAAATGAAGCAGCAAGCATAATAGCACCAAAAAATATCATTAATGCTATCTCTTTAGTGATAATAAACATATCATTACTTACTAAAACATCTGGAATAGCAGTAATAATAAACTTTCTGGTAAGATAAACAGCGATAAAAGCAGGAGTGGCAAATATGATTGCAGTTTTAAAATCTACAAGCTGCTTTTTAACGTAAAGAAGTCCACCCACTAAGGCAGTAGTACCCACTACAAAAAGTGAATAACCTGTAGCAATTACTGGCTGAATACCTAATAAATAAACAAAAACGGGAACTGTAAGTATTGATCCTCCCCCACCAATAAGGCCTAATACTACACCAATTATAAATGCTGCTACGTAACCTAATATATCTATCAACTCTACCATTATTTAAATTAAATAAAAACTAGGCAAAAGTATTGCGTTCATTTTCATGAACAGGTAACAATTGTTACAGTGGGTCAGAACTGAAGTACCTCTATTTTATTACGGAATAATTTAATTTTTCCGGAAATCTCCAACTGTTTTAATAAACGTGATACTACTACACGTGATGTATGTAAATCATAGGCAATTTCCTGATGGGTGTTCGATAAAAATGTAGACTGTGTTACTACAGCCTTATCTGTTAAATATTTGTATAACCGTTCGTCCATTTTTAGAAAAGCTAGAGTATCAATAGTTTCCAACATTTCACTTAAACGCATATTGTAACTTTCAAAAACAAAACTTCTCCATGATTTATATTTAGCCAACCACTCCTCCATTTTAAGTATTGGAATAAATATAATTTCAGAATCTTTCTCCACTATAGCTCTTATTTTACTTTTCGATTCTCCATAACAACATGTCATAGTCATAGCACAAGTGTCTCCTTTTTCAAGGAAATAAAGTAAAAGCTCATCGCCATCACTATCTTCACGTAATATTTTAATAGCACCTGTAAGCAATAGAGGCATATGAACAACAGAGTCACCAATTTCCATCATATGTTGCCCCGCTTTAAGTTGTTGATATGCTCCTGTTTTTGCAATCTCCTCTATTAAGCCATCTTCTAATAAAAATTCGTAGTAATCTTTTATTTTATTGACTAGTGTTTCTTGGTTTTCAGACATAATTGATGATGTATCTTTTGAAGATGATGATTTTGATTTAAATAGTAAATTTTAAAGCTACAATATCTTAAGAATAGCTCTCAGAATTATTTTGTGAAATTCATATAAAGATAGTCAATCATAGGGAAAGAAGAAGAATACTAAAAATAATGAATAATAATCTAGAATTCTATCTAGCATATTAATTGAACTGATTAGTAGAAAGCCTATATTTATCACAATTTCAATTATAAACGTTTGTGAGACACAAACGTTGGCAATAAAACAAAGTAACGAAAGGGATTGAACTCATGCAACTCATTGATGAAGAAATAAGGGAATAGCTGGTTATGCTTTTTACTCTAAAATTCATGTCGCTCAGTTAGGGTAAACGCATTTGACTTTTCGGGAAGTCATTCCGTATGTTTTGTTGGTAATATCCAACAAAAACTAGGAGAAATCCTAACCAAAACGACATGTATTTATAATATGGTTAATATTTCTACAGCAATGAAACGATAATTTTTAAATATGCCTGCCCTGATCGCTCAGTGCCATCTATAGGTGACGATGAGAGTTCTAGTTTTCACTTATAGTCTTCAGAGGAAATAAAATTTCATCAAAAATGGATAAAACCATCAATTTCTAGGTTGGTTCATATATTTAAATAGGAATGAAGTAGCTAACAATAATAATCCTAATATTGGATAAGTACCACTATGACCAAAACTACTAGCTACAATTTCTGGACTGATGTCTCCTGCTGCCTCAATAGCTTCAAATGTAATCATATAGCCTCTTATGTAGCCAATTATGCCTAAAATAAGACCAATAGTTCCTAGAGGCACTAAGGATTTAATACTATTTGTTTTAGATTTTTGTAGTAGGGTATATTGAAAAACACCTTTATAAATAATAAAGATAAATAATAAATAGAGCGTTGTAGCTAAATATGATTCAAATGGTTGGGGTATAAGCATCATTCAATATTGTTATTATTATTCCCCAATACAAACCTTACTAAAAATATTCCCTAAAATTAACTGTAGTGATTTATTCAGGTTCAATAAAAATCAACTAATAACCTAGTCCTACGCCTTTTATCTCCCTATATTATGGAATGGGTAAAGTTCAGAGGGAATATTATTAAAGAAAGACTGAGCCTGACAAAAAAATGTAAGGCTCAGCCAGAGTTTATCGAAGGCTATTTCCCAACTCAAAGTTTGCAAAATATTCTCTAAAATGATCCTCAATAATTTCTTTTAATAGATATGGTGGAACTGATTGTATAAATCATATCCAAACGATTATAAAATGCTCAATAACATATAAATTACTGCATAATTATTTATAAATTTCCATTCTTTAAACAAAGAACCAACCTCAAAATATTGAAATCATGAAGAAACAGAATATTTGGTTTTTATTAATTGCACTGCTTTTTACTACAGCCAACTACGCACAAGACATGCAAGGGTATCAAAAGCCAGCTAAATCAATATTAGATTTGGTAGATGCTCCATTAGCTCCTTGGGTACGTATTGATAGTAAAGGGGAAAATATGGTGTTATTATACAGAGATGCTTTCAAATCAATTGCTGAACTCTCTGAAACAGAAATGCGTTTGGCAGGACTGCGAATAAACCCCAAAACAAATATTGGTAGCAGAGTAACTTATTACAACAAGCTGGATGTTAAAAAAGCTACTGCAAAGGAAGCAACAAATGTCACTGGTTTACCAGATAGCCCACGTTTATCTAATTTTAGATGGTCACCTGACCAGAAAATGATGGCTTTCACACATACCGCTTTAACTGGTGTTGAAGTTTGGATATTAGATGTTGAAAAAGCCAATACTAAAAAATTAACTACATCAAATGTTAATGCCAACATGAGTAATCCTTTTATATGGTTTAAGGATAATAGTGCTCTTTTGGTTCGGATGTTACCAAGTGACAGAAAAGAATTGATAAATACATCCACATCTGTTCCGACAGGTCCTACTATTTCTGTAAGTGATGGTCAGAAAGCACAAAACCGTACTTATCAGGACTTGCTCAAAAACCCAAATGATGAGTATAATTTTGAGCAATTAGCCTCCTCTGAAATTCATAAAGTGAATTTGGACGGTACTTCAAACACATGGTTGCCAACAGCTATGTATAGTAGTTTCTCATTTTCACCAGATGGTAATTATGTGTTAGTAACACATCTAAAAAGACCTTTCTCTTATATTGTACCCTATCGAAGATTTCCGTCAATAACTACAGTTTACAGTGCTAAAGGAAAACTAGTTAAAACAGTGATGGAAGTTCCACTTACCGAAGCTCTTCCTAAAGGTCGTATGGCAGTTCGGATAGGAAAAAGAAGAATGAGTTGGAGAGCAGATAAACCTGCTACACTTGTTTGGGCAGAGGCTTTGGACGAGGGTGATCCTGAAAAAAAGGTAGAGTATAGAGATGAAATTTTTCAACAAGATGCACCATTTACTGCTAAAGCTACCTCTTTATTGAAAACAAAAAATAGGTACAACCAGATTGAATGGGGAAACAAAAACGTTGCTATAGCACATGATTACTGGTGGAATAACAGAAATACCAAATCGTATGTTTTTAACCCATCTAATCCTGCTCAAGCTCCTAAGCTAATTACTGATAGAAATTACCAAGACAGATACAGTGATCCTGGAAATTTTGTGACCACAAAAAATGAATATGCTGAAAATGTATTAGATATTGATAATGGCAAAACTTATTTAATTGGAGAAGGGTTTTCAGATAAAGGTCAATTTCCTTTTGTTGATGAGTATAATTTAGAAAAGCTATCATCAGAACGTATATATCAATCTACATACACGGATAAACTAGAGAATTTATACTATGCCATCGATATCAAACAAGGAAATATCCTTGTACGCATTGAATCACAAAACGAATACCCAAACTATTACATAAGAAACATTAAAAAGAATAATTCATTAACTCCTCTAACATCATTTGAAAACCCATTTAAAAGTCTTCAAGATGTTCATAAAGAAGTAATAAAATACAAACGAGAGGATGGTTTAGAGCTGGAAGGCACATTATACTTACCTGTGGGCTATGATCTAAACAAAAAAGAGAAATCTCCAATGATTCTTTGGGCATATCCTCGTGAATATAAAGACAAGAACAGTGCTTCTCAAAGTACTGCCAATCCTAATAAATTTATTTATCCTTCCTATGGATCTGCTCTCTATTGGCTAACTAGAGGCTATGTAGTACTAGATAATGCAGCTTTCCCTATTGTAGGAGAAGGAGACGAACAGCCAAATGATACGTTTAGAAAACAACTAGTAGACAATGCCAAAGCAGCGATTGATGCCGTTGATGTCCTTGGCTATATTGACAGAAACAGAGTTGCAGTTGGAGGGCATTCGTATGGTGCTTTTATGGTTGCTAATTTACTTTCACATTCCAATTTATTTGCTGCAGGAATTGCAAGAAGCGGTGCTTATAACAGAACTCTTACACCATTCGGTTTTCAGAGTGAAGAGCGCAGTTATTGGGAGTCTCCAGAAACCTATTACACCATGTCACCTTTTATGCATGCCGATAAAATGAAAACACCCCTGTTGCTTATTCATGGGGAAGCAGATAACAATTCAGGAACATATCCTTTGCAAAGTGAACGTTATTTTAATGCTTTAAAAGGATTAGGGGCTACCTCTAGATTGGTTATGCTACCAAAAGAAAGTCATGGCTATAGAGCTAAAGAAAGTATTTTACACATGTTGTGGGAACAAGACCAGTGGTTAGAAAAATATGTGAAAAATAAAAACAAACCAGACGACACTACTGTAAAAGTGGAGTAAAAATAATAACATAAGTTTGGAATAAGAATCAATACATATATTGTGATGAAAATCTTCAGAAATGATAGGTGATTCACACAACAATTTAGGATTTACGAAAATTACTATAACTTGTTGCAAGGTAATTTTCGTAAATCCTTCGATCACTGTTCCTTTACAGTTTGTAGTATATTTTGGTAATGTATTGAAAAATGGTTGGTGGAATTTTGCTTAAATTTTCTTATACTTTTTGCATTGACTCGAAGAGGAAGTAAACATTTTGAGTTATATATTATTGAATTTCAAGACCATAGATTTAGTACTTCGCTTTATAGCATATACTAGCACCATAATTAAACCCTTTCTCAATCTGCTTACCCAATACATACCCATTTGTTTTGTAACCTGCATATAGTAACAACCCAACTCTTTCCGATAGTTTTATCTTCAGGTTAACTTCACCCAAAAACCCTTTTCCAAATAAATCTTGATCCCATAATTCAACTCCCGTTGAAACTGAGATGTTATTGGTTTGTATTAGATCATTCCAAATTAGCCCTAGCCCATTATTTTTAAATGGTTTGCCATATTTTACATACACTGATAGTTGATTCCCTTGTAGATGAACATAATTATTAAGATAGAGTTCGTACCCCAGAGGAGACACATTGAACAATGTTCCATAAGTCCATCCGTGATTAAAATCTCCTATAATAAAAATAGGTCTTCTGGTTTTGTTTACATCCCCGAATGAAGCACCAACTTCACGGTACAACTGAGGATCAGCCAGATTGAATAAGATTGACAGTAATGCAGATTGTTTGTAGAGAGTCACTAGCTTCGGATTCACAGTACTATCCGCCATAAACACCTGATTACCTGAGTAGTTTTTAAACACTGGTAAGGCTACATGAATAGGGTCTCCTGCTGTATTTATCCAAACATCTTTATCTTCAGGATCAGCTGGAATGATAACTGACACATATAGCGGATACATCAATCGATTCGCAAATGAAAAGGCAAGGTCTTCGTTGAAAGATCCATTTTGTAAAATAAATTCACGTTGAAGGCTTCTTACAGAAATATAATTCACTTCAAAGCCAGCAGTAACAGATAACGCTTCGTCCACCAAATTAATATTTTCCGGTAAGTGCATCGTAGTATATGGAATTGGCAAAGCTACATTATGAATATTAAAATTTCCTCCTACTTGTTTGGCTCTTAAAGAGTGTCCAAACTCGTGAGACCATATCAAAGTAAGGTAGGTAGCTGCAAAAGAAAACACCCCATAACTTACATTTCCTAATTTCTCGTTCATTTTAGGTTTTATACCTTTCCTAAAAGCATCGTGTAATATTCTATGTGTTGTAATTCCATTTAATGAGGAATTACGGAGGTCATATTGATTATATATACCAAACTGATATTTTCTTACCCAAAGAGAATCCTGTGCATTAGTAGGATTCCAGCTTATTAAAGCAACAAGGAGTAACGCTACACTATACGTTTTTGATTTCATCACTCAACAGATTAATAGTTTTACAAGTATTTAATTTCTACTATTTGTAACGTATAATTATTTGAAACGAAACTGTGATATTCGAAAAGTGTATCGAACGTTTAGTAATTGTGCATCAAATGCTTATTTGCTGACATGAATAATTCGGAAAACGATTGTATTGGTACTATTTTTTATATTTTCCATCCATCAAGCAAATAGAAATAGTTTATTGAGCCCGTATCTAATTCACTTTCATAATTTGTGATGCTTCTGATAAATTAAGTTGACCAATGGTTGCACTTCCTTTGTATTTAAAAATACTCGCATCTGAAGCTGATAAATCGATTGAGTTATTTACGGTTAGATTAGCTTGACTTGCACCCGAAAGATCCAAATTTGCATATTGCGTAATCATATTGAAATCGCGAAGAGTACTTGCGCCCGAAAGATGAGCACTTAGAGAGCTGGTTGTACCACTTAAACTTGCATTAGAGGCACCATCTATAAAAGCAGAAAGGGAATTGGCAGTAATTGTTCCGGTAAAAGTACTAGCACCTGACAAACTTATCGTTACATTATCTGAGAGGAGAGAATCCATTAAAAGAATATGAGAAGCACCAGAGGCAGCGTAGTAGTCCATATTATTTTTGGTAACAATATGAATTTTAAGCGTAGAATTGCCTCTTACATTGATTCCATTTTTAAATTTTATTCTTAGCGTATTGTTTACTTTTTCTACAACAATAAAGGGATGCAGGTTTTCATTTGCTTCCACTTCAATACGTTCATCCGTATGGGAGAATTGCACATCCACAGTGAAGGCAGTAGATACTTCAAGACCCGAATAATCTTGCACAAATTTTTCTTGAGTTGTAACTGTTGTAGATGGAAGGATAATATCAATTTCCTTACAAGCACTAAAGAAGATGCTTAGACCAATAAGCATCATTAAGAGTTTTGTTGTTTGAGTTTTCATTTTGTTAGTTTTTATTGTGTACATCTATTTACCATAATAGTAATTCATACCTTATTGTTTACTTAGTAGAGGTTGTAGCGATGAACCTATTGAGCTTTTCAAAGAACATCTCTGGATTTTCAATGAATGGATAATGCCCAGCACGGTCAATGTAAACCAATTCTGAACCTCGAATTAAATGTTTGGCTAATTGGGGTGCTTCTTCTACAATAAAATCTTCTTTTCCATTAATTAGAAGCGTAGGACAATTAATATTTGAAAGTTGCTCCTGAACATGAATATTCAATTTCATTCCTGTAGCTAAATCGTTTAAAGCAACAGCATTTTTAGCTGTATTTTCATTAAAAGCAGCCACTTTCATATAGTTATCTATAACTGCTTTATTATAAAACGTAACACCTTCTGAAATCTTCAAAGCTTGGTTATGAACTGCGGGATCACCCGCCTTATATTCTTTACTGTTCCAAAGTTCTTGTACCTTTTTCCATTCTGCTGAATCAAACATTGAAATTTGTTTTTCATAACATTTAATTAACAAATCAGTATTTACAGGAGCTGCATCAACCAAAACTAACCTTTTAACATGTTCAGGATATTTTGATCCATAATACATGGCTAACAGCCCACCCCAAGAATGCCCTATAATATTTAATTTTTCTATTTTAAATTTCTTTCGGAGTTCTTCAAGGTCTTCTACCATTAACTCAACTGTAAAGTTGGTACTATCAATTTTTTGCATTGTGGATAGTCCATTTCCACGCTGATCATAGAATATAAGTTTTTGTGATTTAGCAAAATCAAGAAAGAAGGGATAGAGCTCGTTGTGATACATGCCTGGACCACCATGTAATAAGACAAAGACCTCTCCTTTGCCCACAGTTTTGTAATAATGATTTACCCCATTTAAGGTCACATAACCTTCTTCAATTAAAAGTTTTTCAGAATTACAGCCACAAAAAATTAAACTGATTAAGAAAATTGATTTCGTTATTAGTTTCATGATTATTAGTTTATTAATTAAAACTCCACTTTATAATTTAGGATAGGCAATAGTCCCACCATGTATATTTGTTGTAGGGTGTTTGTTTCAACATCATAATATTCATCCCACACATTCAGTCGATTGGTTGCATTTTGAATATTAGCAGAGAGCTCCCATGACCAATTAGGTTTGTTTTTCCTGAAGCTTATACCTGCATCCACCCTAAAATAGTCTGGAGCTTTAGTTTCAAAAGCGCTGTCATAAACTCGAATGTCTTCATCTGCAATTTTTGAAGCAACAAAATCAACTGGAATGGTGCGGTATCCTCCACGCCACATCATTCGTAAGTTGATACCTAAAATATTTTGTTTGTTTTTACCCACCTCAAACTCTTTACCTCCCACCAAATTATAGATGTATTTGCTATTGAAAAGTGTGTTTCTTTCGATGCCATCGGGCATTGTATATTTCGATTCAAATATGGAGGCAGTAGTCATGAAATAATAATTTTTAGAGAAGCTTTTTTCTACCGTTAATTCAAGTCCATAGTTTCTGCCTGTTCCTTTATTAATAAATTCCTGATTAGTAAACCCACTACTAAAATTAAGTGCTGATACCGTCCCTGTTGTGTCATTTGGTTGAACAGGAACATCGTATAGGTGTTGGTAATACATTTCCGCTTTAAAATGGAAAGTCTCTGCGAAATTTAGATTGTAGCCTATAACACCATGAAGTGCTTTGGTCATTTTAAGGTTTTTATTTGGGTACAAAATGGATAAATCGGCTTGTTCCTGTTGCGCCAGATAGATTGACGAAGGCTCTGCTTTACTGTGCAAACCACCGCCTAAGCTTATACTTTGATTCTCTTTTACTTGCCAGAATAATCCAATCCTTGGTTCAACAGCATAATCTTTGTTTATTGCCAGATAGGTATAATGTACACCCGTATTTATATCTACTGTAGGACTTACACGATACTTCCATTGGAAATAAGCTTGGTATCTTTCGGTAGTACCCGTTTGATTGGCTTGAGTTTCTAATACTCCAATATCGTAATTTAAGTATTTGCCCAGAAGGTTATACCTTTGATTGGTGTAAATTACTCCTGTACGAATGACATGTTGTGCATTGAATTTATGATTTAAAAATGAAGTAGCAGTAAAGGTATTATAGCCAAATGCTTCATTTTTAACCGAGGCTTCTATCAAATTATAATTGATAGAGTCTTCCAACTCTATATTATTTGAATGGGAAAAAGAGGCTACTGTTTTTAGGTAGGATTTATTATTACTAAACAAATAGTTGTGACTGACACCAATAATCCCTAACCTATGCTTTTCTGAATAACTATAGGCATCTCCTCTATACATCCATTTTGAAGTATCTGTTTCGGCTAAGCCAGAAGATGAACTTAAACCACCTAACCCCCAAATATTGAACCGTCCCATATTTTTTGTAGGCAGATTGATATTAAGTGATACATCTTGCCATGCGGGAAAAATATCAGAAGCACCAATTTCGAAACCAAAATTATTTAAAACAGAAGTAGTTGAATAGCGGTAATTAATAAGGTAGGAAGCTTCTGAGTTTTTTGAAAATGGCCCTTCTAAAGCCGCCTGAAAACCTAATACCCCTGCTTGAAATGAGTATTCTCTTTTTTCGAAATTTCCATTCCTAAGTCGTAAGTCGAACACACTAGAAAGCGCATTACCATATTCAGCTGAAAAGGCACCCGTAAAGAAATCTGAATCGTCAAGTACTTCTGTACTTAAAGCACTTACACCTCCTCCGCTTCCTCCTTCCCCATTACTAAAATGATTGGGGTTAGGTATTTCAACGCCTTCCATACGCCAAAGCATCCCTCGAGGTGAATTCCCTCTGACTACAATTTCATTGTTTTCATCATCAGCAGCAGAAACTCCAGCGTAGGACTGAATGGTTCTTCCCGGGTCGTTAATTCCTGCCGCAACCCTAGAAGTGGTTTCTACAGTAAGCCTTTGCGCACTTACAGAAGCCATTGAGTTGATGGGTTCTCCTAATATATCTTTAGGCTTAATTACGATTTCTTCAAGTTGATTAACTGCTTCCTTCATACTAACATTCAATATTAGTTCTGAGCCTGTGGTAAGAACTACCTGATTGAAAAATAGATCTTCATAACCAATAAAGGAGACTTTTAAATTTTGTCTTCCAATTTTAACATCGGTGATTTTGTAATTGCCATCTATATCCGAGACAGCTCCTTTCATAGGATCTGAATCAAGAACAATTACATAGGCGCCAGGTAAAGGGGTTTGTGTATCGATGTCTATTATTTTTCCTTTAATGGACTGGGTAAGTTCTTGACCTTGAGTTGTGATGCTAATTACTAGGCAAAATACTACGAGATAATTATTGAGTGTTTTCATTATATTTTGAGTTTTCATGTGTTGTTGATCTTACAAATAAGACAGTTCAAATAGGAGTTATTTTATTCAATAGAGGTTGATATATAATCGAGTATTTCTAGTTTCTGTTGAACTCTCTACCTTCTTTCAGCAACCTTTGAATCCCTCTAGCCGATACAACATTTTTAGTGAAAAACTATCCATACACTAATGACAACATTCCAAATGAGATTTTATAATACAACATACATAACACCCACCCAAGGGGAATTAGCCAATAATTCATGTTAAATAAGCGTTGTTGCTTTGCTAATAAATAAGTTAAACTGATACTGATTATTACCGAACACAGAGGAATCAAAATATGTGGTAAGTTCAAAAGATCACTTGTTTTCCATTCATCCGATCTTGCTCCGTCTATTAATACATTAAGTCGAAATGTACTGTTCCATAATGCTATGAAAAACAATATGTAAGAGTGCTGGAAGCGAAACCATACTAAAGTGAAGCCAATGGCCAACAGAAAAGTAATTAACGGCCCAGCCATTAAGACAATAACTTGCTGTAATATGGGTGTATTTTCAATAGCACTTTTATAAAAAACACGCCCTCCATTTGTAAAACTCAGTTGAGGTTCAAACCCAAAACTGTAAGAGGTAATATAATGACCTACCTCATGTAAAAAGCCACTTATTCCAGCTACAACAACACCTATAAAAATGAGAATCAGCCATTTAATTCGTTTGTTGTCAATCATTTTCTCTATCTTTTAATTATTTAAAAATGTTCTTTCTGTACGGTTTTAGCTATGAGCTGACTCATAAAAATGGTACTTAAGAATATTCTAGTGCTATATTTTCGATTTCTATTTTTTTTAGTGTCGTTAGTTCTCTTTTATGTAGTTGGAAACTGTTTCATACAGTAAGGACTTAACATATTAATCACCCAAGTATTCCACTAATAATCCTAATCATTGCTAAACCATTAAGTGTGGCATGAGAAAGTATGAAAATGGTAGTGTTTTTATACTTCTGAACTACCCATGACATAAAGAGTGCTCCAGGCAATACCATTAATGCGTTATAGGGTGAAAATATGTGGAACACTGTCCATAACAGGCCATGAACTACCCATGTATTCTTACCATGTGTCATCTCTTGACGTGGAAATATGTACCCTCTCCATAGAAACTCTTCGCCAAGAATGTTGAAGAAAAAGATAACAAAGTAGAGGCCGAGTAGCCACCAGTTTCCAGCTAATTTATATCCTGCAAAAGTTGTGGCATCCCCAAATATTTCTTTCATAATGGCTGGTTCAGGAAAAGCATCATGTACCCATTTTACTACTGGATACCCAACTGAATAAACCAGTAAATAGAGTCCTACATCAACAGCCACGATTAGTATTACCCAAACCCAAAACTTCCCTTTGATTTTGTAAATTCTGAAACGATCGAAAAAAGCTTGCCAAGTCCACGGGTTGCCTTCCTTTCGATATGCGTATAAAGCTCCAAAAAAGAACAGAAATAATGGTAGTTCGCCTATCAATAGTAATAGCGCATAGTTAATTCCCAAATCAGCCAAAGGCTGCAGGGCATAATGTTGAATTACATAAAAGAGTAGTGCTGCACCCCCGAAAATTAGAACGGAAGTGACAAGCGACATAGGCTTGATGTTGTTAGTTATTGTCATGGTATTAAGAATTTTGAGTTATTAATTCTTTTCACAATGTTATTCCATTGACTTATATCCTAAAGCCAGTCTACATAGGATTAGAAATAAAATAAGTCTTGCGTTAGTCATTATCTTTTGGTTTTTTTTAGCCAACGTATTACATATTATTTCAACGCTAAACTAACCTAAAAGGAAAAGCATTCTTTTAATTGTGCACCCAACATGCAAGTTCATGTAATGAACAGCCGTTCTACTGTAACGAACGTTTCATCAACTGGAGTTCTAAGACACCATTTTAGCCCCCCATTTATTTTCTGTTTATTATATTTACTTTGTTAATTCTACAAAATGATGTGTAAGAAATTATGTGTAAGTATTGCGTTTCAGTTGGTAGTACTATTGGGGTGGGCATACCAACCAACCGATAGTCTTTTATCCGAAATTAGGCATTGCGAACAGCAAGTAGAAAGAAACATGTACTACGTCTACGATAGCATGGAATATTATGCACTTCGTCAAATGGAACTTGCCAATCAACTAGGCGATTCGGTTGAAATAGGAAGAGCACACCTAACTTTAGGAATTGCCTATTTTAATCTTGATCAATACGAAAAGGAAATAAACAATTTAATCACAGCCAAAAGAATATTTCAATCAATAGGAAA
>JAOUKH010000046.1 GCA_029882685.1 Cyclobacteriaceae bacterium | reverse complement strand
GTATTGGCAAAAAGGAGGTGAAGAAAGAATACTATTTACTGCTGGTTCTACACTTTTTTCTTTAGATGCGAAAACAGGAGAGCAGGTATTATCATTTGGTAATAATGGAGAGGTTGATTTACATGATGGTTTAGATCGAGATGTTGCAGGGTATGATGTTATTGCTACTACTCCGGGCATCGTTTTTCAGAATATATTAATTCTTGGCTCAAGGGTGTCGGAAGGTCATAAGGCAGCACCTGGGCATATTCGTGCTTTTGACATTGAGACAGGAGAAAGAAAATGGATTTTTCATACCATTCCTCAACCCGGAGAGTTTGGTTATGATACATGGCCAGAAGAAGCATGGAAAGAAGTGGGTGGTGCAAATACTTGGAGTGGATTTAGTTTAGATGAGGCACGTGGAATTGTTTATGCACCTACAGGGTCGCCTTCATTTGATTTTCATGGAGGAAACCGTCATGGTGATAATCTATTTGGTAATTCACTTATTGCGCTAAATGCTACTACTGGTGAACGAATTTGGCATTATCAAACAATACACCATGATCTATGGGATCGGGACTTGCCTTGTCAGCCCAATTTGATAACGGTAACACATAATGGTGAGAAGATAGATGCTGTCGCACAGGTTACAAAACACGGCATGACTTTCCTCTTTAACAGAGAAACAGGAGAACCATTATTTCCTATAGAAGAACGTCCAGTACCTACATCTGATTTAATTAATGAACAGACTGCCAAGACACAACCTTATCCAATTAAGCCACCACCATTTAGCAGACAGCAATTTACTGAGGATATCATTAGTGATGTATTGCCTGATTCACACGATGATATTTTGTCAAAAATAGTAAATACACGATATGAGCATAAATTTTCACCACCTAGTATGGAGGGAACGATTATGTATCCCGGATTTGATGGTGGTGCAGATTGGGGTGGTGCTGCAATAGATCCTAATAATGGCATGCTGTATATTAATTCCTCCGAAATGGCATGGCTACATCAAATGGTACCTTTAATTAATTATGAGGGTGCAGCACCCAAAATGTATATGACTAATTGTGCTGCTTGCCATGGTAGTGATAAATCGGGTTTGCAGCATGTTTTTCCTTCGTTAGTAGGTTTGAAAGACCGAATGTCTCAAGAACAAGCTGTCGAGTTTATTAAAACAGGAAAAGGCAGAATGCCTGGATACAGTCATTTATCCGATGAAGATATGCAGGAATTGATAGCATTTTTGTTCGAAAAAAGTAATGAAGAGGTTGATTTGACCAATGATAGTCAAGAAAATATTGAGGAAGGTGATATTCCTTACAACTTTACGGGTTACCGCAAGTTATTAGATCAGCATGGTTACCCAGGTGTAAAACCACCATGGGGCAAGTTAAATGCTATTGATTTAAACAAAGGTGAAATTGTTTGGCAAGTAACCTTAGGAGAACTCCCCGAGCTAACCGAAAAAGGTATTCCACCTACTGGCACTGAAAGTTACGGTGGCCCTGTAGTAACTGCTGGTGATATTATCTTTATTGCTGGAACAAAAGATGAAAAATTTAGAGCTTTTGATCAGAAAACAGGTGAAATTTTATGGGAGTATCAATTGCCCTCCGCAGGATATGCAACTCCAGCCACATATATGGTTGACGGTAAGCAATATGTTGTAATTGCAGCAGGAGGAGGAAAGTTAGGAACTCCTTCCGGAGATGCGTATTTGGCATTTTCATTACCTGATTAAGAAGTAGTTTTTATATCACTTCTTGTAAAAAATGGAGAGATTCATCATAAGTTTTTTTACTTTCTTGATGGTTAAGATTTCTCCAGCTATGATCCCTAAAAAAGGAATCAGGCTTTCGAAATGACTGCTTAGATGTTTAATACGTTTGTCCTGAGAGATTCATTCTTTAGTATGAATATCTTCTCACCATTTTGTAAAACAGTTGTAACTGTAAAATTCAATATTTGAATTGGATATGTATGCTGTGTCACTCGAAGTCACCTTAATTTCGATTTTTATTGGGTAAATTATAATTGTTAACAATTTTAACCAGACTTATATAACAAGTATAATCTATAAAGCTGAATTCATAATTTGTTATTTAATTACATATAATGTAATATTGTGTAACTAATGAGAATCGTAAGTAAAAAGAAAATAGTTGATTATTATAGTAAACATGCAAGTAGTAAAACAGCATTAGAAGAGTGGTATGTTAAAGTCTCCAAAGCGGATTGGTCTAACTTTAACGAGTTAAAAAAAGACTACTTGAGTGCTGATTATGTTGGTGAAAGTAGGGTTGTATTTAATATTAGGGGAAATGATTACAGACTAATAGCAATAGTGATCTATATTTCACGAAAGGTATATATCCGTTGGATAGGGACTCATTCAGAATATGATAAGATAGACGCAAAAAATAGTTAATAAGATGAAAGTAGTAGAAACACAAAAACAATATGAAGAAGCACTAAAAAAAATTGAAGAGCTTATGATTAAGGTAAATAACAACCATAGTTATGATAATCCTGATTTTGTAATGATGGATAGGCTTTCCAATTTAGTGGCTGATTATGAAGATCAGCATTACAATATTGAAGTACCTTCGTTGATAGATGTTATTAAATTGAGGATGTATGAAATGGGGTTAAAACAATCTGATTTAGCACAGAAACTTGGCGTTTCAACTTCTAGAATTAGTGAATATTTAAGAGGTAAAAGAGACATAACATTGGATGTAGCTCGAAAATTACATAGTCAGCTAAAAATAGATGGAGATATTATACTTCAATAGAATTCCTATCATCTTTGTTTTAGCCTCTGTAGATTGAATAGAGATAATAAAATTGTATCAGGGCAAAACAGAATAGTGCCCATATATATTACCCCTCCAGAGGTGTCCCATTTAAATCCGTAGTAAGTATTTCACTCATGTAATCAAAGAACGGGCGCATTTGTTTAAACATTTCCGCCATTTCGAGGTGAAAATTTGGGGCAAGTACTTCTTTATCTGTAAATGAATGACGTATAACAAATTGCTTGTAACGGAGTAAATCAATGGCTTCATGATCTTTATCGAATCCTTTTGGAGCTGTTTTTAGCTGCTCTCCCAGCAATGTACCAAAGTTTTCTTTGAATGACGTGCTGTTCAGTACGTCTCGAAGTGGTTGAGCCTCCAATGCAATATGTTTACGTATGTGGAGTAGGTCTTCCTTGTTTGGTCCCCAAAAACCTCCAGCTACAAATGAATTTCTAGGTTGGATGTGGTAATAATATCCACCTCGAAGTAGGGAAGTGGATCGCCTAAAGCTTCCTCCCAAATTGTTTTTGTAGGGAGTTTTATCCTTTGAAAATCTTATATCACGATAAATTCGGTATAAACTCTTTTTACCAGAAGCAGTTTCTATATGATCGTGTTTTTGCATTTCACTCAATAACGTATTGGCAAAACCAATCATACTGTCATACACCTCTAGGTACTCACTTTTGTGTTCTGCAAACCATTCTCGATTGTTGTTTTTTGCTAATCGGTTTAAAAAATCAAATGTATTGGTTAAGTTGTAGTCCATAGTGTTTTAACATACTACGTATTTAACCACTTCATGAATTTACCCCAAGCGGTAGTAGGTGTTTTTTTGTATTTCTCCTTTACAGGGAAAGAAGGTTCTTCTTTTTTCTTTGGTTTGGATTTTTTAGGCTTGGTAGGCTGAACATTTTTCATGCGTGCAGCATATTTTTCCTTTTTCAGCTCTTTTTGCTTCTTTTCTTGTTCTAATTTCTTTTTTTCTGCCTGTTGTTTTTCTTTTTCTAGTTTTTGCTCGTAAGTAAGTTGTTTTTTCTTTTTGCGTTCGGGACGGGGTTTTGGTGTTTTTAAATTTCTTTCTTTAATACGTTGCTCATTGTAATGTCGTTGTAAGTCGGCTTTTATTTGTTCTTCAGTAATAATATAGCTTTCTTCCTCATCTTTTACTTCCTCTTTAATCTCTTCTGAGGGTTGTGCTTCAACTTCTTCTTCTTCTTTTGGAGTTTCTTCAACTTTAGGCTTAGGAGTTGGAAGCTCTATTTTATCAACGACTTTGAGCCCTTGTAATTTCACGTATTCTGGTCGGATGATTTCGGCATCATCCATATTTTCAATGGATTCAGGTTCTACCGTATTACTTTCATCAACTTCAGGAGCTATTTCCTCTTTTTTATCTGAAATATCATCCGTTAATTCTTTCTCTTCTTTTACCTCACTTTTTGGTTCATCAACAATTTCTTCTTCAGTCGATTCAGGTGTCTCTATTTCGTTTAGCTCAACTTTATCAGTTGAAGCACCCTCCATTTCAATCTGACCAAATTCATCCATCACCTTTTCAATACCAGCTTGAACCAGCTTTGTATTTACTCCTTTATCCATCTCTATACCAAGCCCTTCCAGATAGTTAATGATTAATGAAGGTGGTATATCCAACTTACGTGCCAACTGACCTATGCGCATAATTATTCTATATTCTATATTGCAAAACGCAAATATAAACGATTCTTTATTTTTTCTATCTTAAAGATATAGATTCAAATAAAAATTAAAAGAATGTAACTATTTTGAAGTTGGTAAGTTTCCCCTTTATATTAGACCTAATAGCCTGACGATTGGAGTCAATTACAGATAATGCATTAATACAAAAAGTGAAAATGAATGACCCTGATAAGCTCGGTTTGTTAACAATATTGGGATTTTTTCTAACTTCTTTATGGATTTTAATTCTTTTCACAAATTGATTGATTCTATATATATTAGCGACTATTTATAAAAGCACAAATAAATAATGTGTTCTAATTTATCATCTTCAATCTCATGGCGAACGCATTTAAAAATTTTCATGTCATTTCGGAGTCAATGAACCAAAATAATTGGTTCATTGCTGTAGAAATCTTAACCATATTGTAAATACATGTCATATTGGTTAGGATTCCTTCTTGTTTTTATTGGCTATAACCAACAAAACATACGGAATGACTTAATGGAAATTTAAATGCGTTTGCCCTGTCTTCAATCTTTAGGCTGTGATAAATTAAAATACATTAAATCATTTTGATGTATTTGCTGAAGCAGCTTTTATAATTTTCGATTAGCTATTAATCACTCTCAAATCTATGTTACCTTTTCTAACATAGCATCTAAGAAATTTATAATAATATTTTTTACATTTTATTTTATGATGTTTATGTTTTTTTATATCTTGATTATGTAACACACAATTTGATGCAAGTTATGTGTCAGTTTGTAAGATATCTATGGTTTGGCTTATATAGTACATTTGGTGTCTTGTAAATATGGAATCAGATAGCAAACAAACAGATGAAAAAACCATTGGTAAAACTTTAGTTATTTATCTTGGAAGTGCATGGGTTTTTATTGAAGCATTTAATTTTATTATTGACAAGTATAGACTTGATGCTGCAATTCTAGATATAATTATTTTGTTGGTGATTTTTGGATTACCTGCTAGCGTAATATACGCTTCGTTTAAACAACAATTTACTACCAAGGCCATTATTTTTCAAAGTATCAATTTAATAATTGCCATTGGAGTAATTAGCTATGACCAAATAAGTCCAAATGTCATAAATCCTACTGAAATAAGGTTACTTAATTTTAAGAGTAATCAACAAAAATTAGCTGAGTCTATTCGATCAATAGCGATTCTGCCATTTTCAAACCTTACGGGCAATCCAGAAAAAAAATACCTTTCGGCTGGGATACATGATGCAATAATTAGTGAAATGGGTCAGGTTGGTGCTATTAGGGTAACATCTAGAACCTCTACTTTACAATATAATGATACAGAAAAAACCATTCAACAAATTGCTTCTGAATTAGATGTTGATGCAATAATTGAAGGTTCAGTGCTTTTAGTGGACACTATTATCAGAGTTCAGGTAAAACTTATGAGTGCATACCCAGAAGAACTCCAACTTTGGACGCACACTTATGACACACCTCTCAATGACTTATTGAAAGTTTATGGCGATATGACCATGAGCATTGTACAGGAAATTAATGTTGCACTTTCCTCTGAAGAGCAATCACTTTTAACGGAGTCTAAAACAGTCAACGCAGATGCTTATGAAGCATACTTAAAGGGGAAATATAGCATGGGATTACTATCAAAAGAAGGAATAGAAGCTGCAATGGGATATTTCATGAAAGCGATAGAATTAGATCCTGAATTTGCATCGGCTCATGCGGGTTTAGGAGGCATATGGGCATTTCTTAAACAAATGGATTTTGTATCTACAGATGAGGCCAACCCGCATATAATTGCTAACCTGAATAAAGCACTCGAACTTGATAGCACTTTGGCGGACACTTATTATTGGGATGCCGTAAAAAAAATATGGACTGATTACGATTGGGAAGCTGGAGAAAAATCCTTTAAAAAAGCATTATCATTAAATCCGAATTTTTCTGAAGCTAGAGGCTTGTATTCGAATTATCTTATTTGTGAGGGAAGGTGGTCTGAGTCTGAAAATCAAATGTCAAAAGCTTTAGAAGTAGATCCAAATAATCCATTCATTCGAGTACTTCAGGGAATGCTATATTTGAACGAAGAAAAATACGATTCGTTGATACCTCTTTATACGGCTATGCAAAAAAATATGCCAACAAACCCTCTTTTAAACTTAGGGTTATTTATTGCATATTATCAAACGGAAAATTTAGAACTGGCACTTGAACAAACCAAATTGAAACTTGAATTGGAAGGACATAAAGATTTGATTAAACTATTAGAGCAGGAATATGAGCGTTCTGGGTACAAAAAATCACTGGAAAGATTGGCCTTCGCATTAGAAAGTCAGGATACATTATTTTTTTCAGCTCAATCGATACAATGCTACTATGCAATTGCTGGTAATGAAGATAAAACAATGGATTGGATAGAAAAGGGATTTATTAGAAAAGATCCCGATATGCCTGTTATTGCTGTTAATCCTTTATTAAAACCCTACAAAGATAATAACAGATATAAGGAAATGGTAAAGAAAATGAACCTCCCATTAAACAAATACTATACGTCAGTTAGCAAATAATACTCATCAAGCAAAGCAAACTAGGGCAAATACTAGGCACTATTCACCAAATACATCAAAATGATTTGACCCAGATTATGCAATAGAATTCGTAATGAAGTCATAAAGCACAAAGAAATAGGTGGTTATGAAAAGAAGCATAGCACCGCTATGGTGATGCGCATAATCAAAGCGAAGCGTCTATTTCACAGTGATTTATGGATGTAATACCTGCCTAGCCGGCAAGGCAGGGATTCTCTATTGCATAATCTGGGTTTAATGTATTTGGTGAAACCGCTTTTGTAGGATGAGGTAGGTTATACTTACAGACTATTGGCACTACCTAGAAGCAAATATGCATAGCGATTTCTATTGAATGTTAAAAAAAATAATATATTTTAGTTTTATATTTATATAATTTACACTTAAATTAGTTGTGTACTATGCTATTAATAAGTTGTAGGCCATTGAAAAAACCTCTTAACTTAAAATGAAAAAAAAAGTATTTATAGGTCTTTTCATTTTATCTGAAATTAGCTGTTTAGCTCAAACAGACAGTATTTCTAATTTTAATATCGAAAGTAGAGAATCTAAATCGGAACAAATAGAGAAAGCTAGGAAGTTACTCCTTTATGAGGTGATGGATTCAAATAAGTCTAAAATAAAAGAATTGACGGAGTACCTTTTAAAATGTGAAGATGAAAATTATATCGCATTATATCCTGATGAAAAATGGCTTATTAATTATTGGCAAAAGGAATTTCAAAAAGTGTTGAAAGGGGTGATTGAACAAGATTCAAAAATGATAAAAGACCTTCAAAAAAAAGTTCATCCAGAAGAAGATTATTTGTTTTATGAGTTGAAAGAGCTACTTAGCAAGGATAGATTTGAAATAAAAATAAAAATAGCCAATTCAAATTTTGAATCTTCTGATAAAGATTTTTTAATTCTGAATTTAGATTACCTTCTAGTAGAGCATGGTGATTCTGGAATAAGCCAAGACTCTTTAAACACGAGTTCAAACATATACTTAAATAAGTACCCTAAATCTAGTTATGAAGATTACTTGAGAGAGTATATCAGATATCAATTTAAGCTCTCCAAATGGGGCGCTGGTCTTGAATTATTTTCAGGATATGGAGTTTTCACAGGTTCAATTTCTGAATTTTACAGCAATAATGTTCCATTCGGTTTAGCCTATAATATATCTACCAGAAATTTCACGTTATATCTACGGAGTTACTTTGGGTTCGGTAAAACGTTAAAGGATATCCCCGTCAATTCTTATATTTGGGAAAAGGGCTCTAAAATTGCAGTTTTTCATATTGAAGCTTCAATAGGTTATAACTTCTATGATGGTGAAAAATTTAGACTTACTCCTTTTACAGGTATAGCTACTATGGATATTGGGTCTACTGAAGGTGATATTGATCAACAGCCTGAGTTGAAAGATGCTGGTCTTAGCTATACAACCACTTATAATGTAGGTGTTAATATTGATTGGAAAATTATGCAAGATAAAAATAGTACTATCAATGACTCATATACGTTTATTAGACTAAGGTATGCTTACAATATCCCCAAGTTCCATAAAAAATACGTTAATTCTCATGGACTATTTCATTATATAACCATAGGATTCGGTGGGTTCGGACGAAAAATGAAAAGAGTTAAATAAACGTCAAACAGCAATTAAGCTCTAACCTCCCTCAGAGTCATCCGCCAATTGGCGGAGACTCTAGGTACTATACATGAAATTTATCAAAATGATTTGATGTATTTCATGAAACCGCTTTTATAATTTTCAATTAGCTATTACTTTTAGCGCAGTAATGTAAAGTGTATGCCAGCAACTCCCGAATCCGTACTTCAAGATTTAAAAAACAATAAATATGCCCCTGTATATTTCCTTCAGGGCGATGAGTCCTTTTATATAGATCAAATTTCTGATTACATAGAGTTAAATGCTCTTGGAGAAGCGGAAAAGGGCTTTAACCAAACCATAATGTATGGTAAAGATCACCTAATGAATAGCATACTAACGAATGCAAGACGCTTCCCCATGATGGCGGAACGACAAGTGGTTATAGTAAAGGAAGCACAGGAAATACAAGATATTGGTAAGGAGCAAGGACAAAAATTACTTCTGGATTATATTAAACAACCTTTGCCATCCACTATTTTAGTTTTTTGTCATAAATATAAAACGATAGATAAACGTAAGGCATTAGGAAAATCTTTAGATAAGTTTTCTGTATTGGTTGAAAGCAAGAAAATGTACGACAACCAAGTACCTGCTTGGATAATTGGATATGTAAAAAGTAAAGGCTACTCTATTGATAATAAAGCAACTCAAATGTTGGCTGATTTTATTGGCAATGATTTGGAACGTCTCTCTAACGAAATAGAAAAAGTATTAATTAACTATCCTGATAAAATTGAGCTAAATGGAGAGATTATACAAAAACATGTCGGGATTAGTAAAGACTATAATGTATTTGAGCTACAAAAAGCTTTACAAGTAAAAGACGTAGTGAAAGCCAATCGTATTATTAATTATTTCGAGGCTAACCCTAAGAAAAACCCTATTATACCTATCATTGCAATGATTTATTCCTTTTTTAGTAAATTATTAATGACCGCACATGCAAAAGATAAATCACAATCTAATTTGGCTAAAGTACTAAAGGTTAATCCATACTTCGTGAAGGACTATCTCAGTGCTACACAATATTACCCCTTGCCAAAACTTGTAGGTATAATAGCAGCTATCAATGAGGCTGATTTACGATCTAAAGGTGTGAATTTTAGTGGAGGAGAGGGTCAAATACTCAAAGAACTGGTTTTCAAAATACTTCACTAATATATTTATAAAATTATTGTTATATCATTTATGAGGAAAAAATCGTCCAGACTCTACTATGTAAAATATATGGCCTTTCCATTTGGAGCAATGTTACCTATGTTAGCCATGTTTGCAGATACTATTTATAGAGAATTAGCATTTAATTTTAGTACTATAATTCATTTACATAAAGTAAACCCTTTACATTGGATTATTGACACTACACCAATTGTACTAGGCTTTACTTTTTATTTTTTGATGAGTAAAGAAGAAAAGCGTGATAATAAGTTACAAAACTGGACAGATGTTAGGTTGAGTAGTGAGAAGAAATTACTCAAGTTTATAGAAGACATAAATAGAGGTGATTATAGTACAAACATTATAAAAAGCGAGGAGGCTAATGATGGAAATTTTATTGATGCGTTGTTCAATTTGAGGGAAAAACTTTCTGTGGAACGAGAGAAAGAGAAAATCCGAAATTGGATGAATGAAGGGTTAGCTAATTTTTCGGAAATACTACGTTCAGGAAAGGAAACCCAAATAATGTATGATAACCTTATTTCCAATATCGTAAAATACATTAAAGCCAACCAAGGAGGTATATATTTAATTGATGAAAATGATAACGAAGAGCAAGTGATTAAACTTGTTTCATGTTATGCATATAATCGAAAAAAATATGAAGAGAAGGAAATAAATGTTGGTCAGGGACTTTTAGGACAAACCTATCTGGAAGCACAAACTTTAGTATTAAAAACTATTCCTCCTGATTATGTTACAATTACATCTGGAATGGGAGAAGCAACACCAAATAATTTACTCATTATTCCATTAAAGGTAAACGAATCAGTGGAGGCACTTTTGGAAGTAGCATCTTTTAAAGAGTTTGACCAATATCAAGTTGAATTTTTGGAAAAACTTGGAGAGGGTATTGCATCAACCATATCTAATATAAAAGCAGATCAGAAAACAAAAAAATTACTTGAAAAATTACAGATACAAACAGGAGAAGTGAGTACTCAAGAAGTAGGAATGAAATAAAAATAAGGAAGAAATACAGATGCTCAATAAGTATTGGAGTGTAATACTGATTTTTAATAGAACCAGAAAGTTTAATTTATTGTGTGTAATTTTCACCTTAACACTTTTATGCCTCAACTCTTTTTTATAGTTTTCACAATTACCAATTTTTTATTCTTCAGGAATGTTAAAAAACATTACTATAAAAAATAAAATGATGCTGTTTATACTCGGTGTAGCAGCTATAATATATATCATAACGATTGGGTTCATAAGCTACAATCTCCGTAGTAATGCTATTAGAGAAGCTAAGTTATTAGCAGATACGTATGCCGTTCAAAAAGCTAACCATATTAGAGCTAAATTGGAAGAGGATATGGCGATTGCACGGTCAATGGCTTATATCATGCAGGACTATGTCAATTTACCACTGAAGCAACGAGAAGACTTACAGTACAGTCTTATGAAAAATATCATTCAAGAATACCCAAGGTATGAAGCCGTATGGATGAGTTGGCAATTACAATACATCGATTCTACATGGCATAAAGAATATGGTCGATTAAGCGTTAATTGCTATTGGGATAATAATGAAATTAAATCATCAGAAGAGAAAAAGGATTTAGAAGGGTTTGATTATGATGGATTATACTATCGACTTTATGTTAATCAGAAAGAGGTATTGACAGAACCCTATAAATTTGACTCTTATGATTTGAATTCTAACAAAACACTTTTAGCAGTTTCTCCAACGGCTCCATTATTGAAAGATGGAAAAACTATTGGTGTAATTGGAATGGATATGTCATTGGAAGATTATAGTGATATGACAGATATAGATGTGTTTGAGAAAGGGTATGCCTTTTTACTGTCTCATGATGGAACGGTTGTGGCACACCCTAATAGCAACTATGTTAACCTCTCAATTGATTCTATGTCTTTTACGAAGACATTAGACTTTGATATTAAAGATAACCTGAAAAATGGCGAACCAGTTTCTTTAGTGACCTATGACGAAGAAAAATATAGCGATGTATATATGTCTTTTGCACCTATTAATGTTGGTCGTTCTGATAACCCTTGGGGTGTAGGTATAATCCTACCATTCTCTGAAATAACTGAGTCCTTTAATATGATATTTATATCTACAATATTAGTTGGGATCATTGGATTGATATTATTGAGCTTTATTATTTGGAGAATTGCTTCTGGAATTACAGATACGATTGATAGTACTAATGAATTGATAAGTGGTTTGGCAAAAGGCAATTTAAATACTAATGTTAAACTGGTTGATGCTGATGACAATGAGTTAGGAGAAATGGTAATGTCTCTTCAGACACTTCAAAAGGAGTTGAATAAAAAGGCTGAGTTTTCTAAAAAAATTGGAGAAGGCGACTTGGATGCTGAATATAATTCCTCTAGTGATGAAGATGTATTAGGGAAATCTTTACTCGGTATGAGAGAAAATTTAAAATCATCTAATATAGAGGATGCAAATCGTAGATGGATTAATGAAGGGTTAGCTAAATTTGCTGAAATACTTCAAGTGAATAATGATGACATGAAGGATTTTTGTAGTGATATTATTAGTGAATTGGTGAAATATCTAAATATTGTACAGGGAGGAATATTTTTGATTAATGATGAAGATGAAAATGAGCGATATTTCGAATTGTATGGAGCTTATGCCTATGAAAGAAGAAAATTCATTGATAAAAGAATTGAAATGGGTGAGGGGCTTATTGGGCAGTGTATATTAGAACGAAAGTCTATATACCTTAAAGAAGTGCCTAATGATTATGTAAATGTTACTTCAGGATTAGGAAAAAGTAACCCTAAAAGCATATTACTAATGCCATTAATTTTAAATGAAGTTGAGTATGGTGTGATTGAATTAGTTTCATTTAATGAGTTTAAGGAGCATGAGATTGATTTTATTGAAAAATTAGCCGAAAATATTGCTTCAACTATTGCATCAGTAAAGATTAATCAGCGAACTAAAGCTTTGTTGCAGCAGTCGCAAGTGCAGACTGAAGAGTTGCGTGCACAAGAAGAAGAAATGCGCCAGAATATGGAAGAATTGCAAGCTACGCAAGAAGAAATGGCTAGAAAAGAAAAAGATTATGTTGACAGAATAAAGTTACTTGAAAAAGAGCTTTCAAAGCCAAATGATATAAATGAATAACTAATTTGAGCAACTTCTGATTAACCTTACATTGCTAGCCAAGTAATTTTAGACATGACTAAGTAGGGTTGAAAATATTTTTATCATAACTTCTTTAAACAATAAATTGAAGTTAGAATAGTTATAACTTTGGATTGATATTTTTGTTAATGCTTTCTATGCGATTATATTACCTACTATTTTTTCACCTTTTATTTTTTGCTTTCAACAGTCTGTTAGCTCAAAATTCAATTCACGATAAATCTTCTGAAAAATTTTTTCAGGAAGGAGTGGAACATATTATTAAATCGAATTATTCTGCTGCAAGACGCAGTTTTGAGGAGTACTTAAGTAATTCTAATATACAAGACGAAAATAGAATTAATGCCACATATTTTAAGGCATTTGCTTCATTAAATTTGTATAATAATGATGGGGAATATTTAGTTAAGAAATTTATTGAAGATTATCCCAATCATTCAAAAGCACTTACAGCAAATTTTGAGTTAGGTAAGTTTTATTATTCCCAAAATAATACTACTAAGGCAATTATATATTTCTTGGAAGCAGAGAAGGGGAAAAACTTTTCTAAAGAAGAGAAGAATGAAATTCAATTTAAATTAGGGTATTCTTTTTTTAGTAAAAGAAAATTTGATGAAGCAATTCTTCGTATTAACAAGGTGAAAAACATCAATAGTGAATACTATGCTGCAGCTAATTACTATGCTGGGTATATAGAATATGAACAGCAAAAATATAAAAATGCCTTAGTCGATCTTAAAAAGGCAGGATTGAGTGATGCATATATGCATGTAGTACCTTATATGATAAGTGCAATTCATTATAATAAAAAAGAATATAAAACGCTGTTAAGGTATATAGAACCTATATTAAATAGTGGTGCAAAAGTAACAAATCATAATGATGTGATTTTGCTAGTAGCAGATGCGTATTACCACCTTGAAGATTTTTCAAGTGCTAATCGTTATTACTCTAAATATTTAGAGCACGTAAAAATTAATAAGATCGACATTTCATTACAGTATAGGATAGGCTATGTAGCATATCTAAATAATGAAAATGATTTGGCTATTAGTTTTTTTAAAAAAGTTGCTTCTGTAAATAAAGGTGATTTGGGTTATTTTTCAAGCTATTATTTAGGAGTAATGTATGCACAATCAAATAATAAGATGTTTGCTATTACTGCTTTTGACAAGTCTCGAAAATTGCAATCAGATAAGCAGGTTCAAGAAGAATCTTTATATCAATATGCAAAACTTAATTATGATCTTGATAGGTCGGATGAGGCGATTAAAAGTTTACAAGAATATTTGGACATTTTTTCAAACGGAAAATACGTTAAAGAAGTAAATGATTTAATTTCAGAAGCCTTCTTTCATTCAAATGATTATGATAAAGCAATTTCTTATGCTGAATCTATTAGGAATAAAACACCTAAAGTAAAAGAAGTTTATCAAAAGGCTACTTTCCATAAAGGTGTAGATGAGTTTAATAAATCTAATTACAATAAGGCTGTTCAATATTTTAAAAAATCAATTACAACTCCTCAAAATATTGAGTTTAAAATTAAAGCACATTATTGGCTGGCCGAAGCATATTCTATAGGTAACAAATATTCGGATGCACTAACGCATTATCAGCAAGTATTGTGGAATGCAGAAAGTAATTCAAGAGAAGCTCATAAAGCTCGTTATGGTATTGGCTATATATATTATAATACAAAGGACTATAACAATGCTCTAAAGAGCTTTAAAAGCTATTTAGATAACAATGATGCTCAAAAAAATATAACATTATATAATGATGCACTCATTCGTTTGGCAGATTGCTACTATGTGTCAAAGGATTATCGTTCAGCAATAGTTAAATATAGAGAGTCCATAGTTTTATCAAGAATAGATGCTGACTATGCTGAATTACATTTAGGGATTATATATGGTATAGAAGGAGATCGTACTAATGCATTGGCTAGTTATGATAAAGTGATTAAAGACTATTCAGATTCAAAATATTTTGATGATGCTTTATTTTATAAAGCGCAATTGAACTTTGAAAATGGGAGTTATAAAGAAGCAATAAAAGGTTTTTCATCATTGATAACTCAAAAGGAAAATAGTAGGTTCACACCTTATGCCTATTTGAAAAGAGCCACCTCTAATTATAACCTTCAGCAATATGATGATTGTATTAAGGATTATAAAACGCTTATTTATAATTTTAGTAGTCATAAAGCCGCACAACAGGCGTTAATGCCTTTGCAGGAAGTATTAGCTATTCAAAAACGATCAATGGAATTTGATGAATATTTGGCATTATATAAAAAAGCAAATCCAGATGATAAAAGTACGGAAAGCATAGAGTTTGAAGCAGCAAAAACGCTCTACTTTGGAAATCAATATAAAATAGCTGGGAATAAATTTTTAAGATTTATTGATAGTTATCCCGAAAGCTCAAAGTTATTGGAAGCACATTTTTATTTAGGAGAATTAAATTATCGTTTAGGAAATACAGAAGAGGCACTTGAATATTACAGTCTAATACTCGAAAACAAAAATTACCTGCAGTACAACAGGGTAGTGGGTAGAATGGCCAAAATTGAGCAAGAACAGCAGCGTTATGATAATGCTTTGTATTATTATCAAAAATTACTTTCCTCTTCCAATAATAAAAAAGAACAAAATACTTCATTAATAGGATTGATGGAATGCTTCTACTTTTTGGCAAAATTTGATTCTAGTAGTGTGTTTGCTAATAAAATCCTTGATATAGGTAGTGCAAATGCTAGCGATCAAAATAAAGCATCACTATTCATAGGTAAATCAGCCATGGCTAAAGGAGATTTTGAACAGGCAAAAGATGAGTTTTTACAAACATTAAATACAGCTAAAGATGCTAATGGTGCAGAAGCACAATATCTGTTAGGGAAAATTTTCTATTTGCGTAAACAGTATGATCAATCCATAGAAACTCTTATTGAACTTAATAATAGCTTTAGTAGCTATGAATATTGGGTGGGAATGGGATTTCTTTTAATTGTAGATAATTATATTGCTGCTGAAGAGTACTTTCAGGCAAAAGGTACACTTAGTTCTATTATTTCGGATTTCCCATTACCAGAAATAGTAAATATTGCAGAAATTAAATTACAAGAGATTGAAGCTTTGGAACAAAAAGAAATGAATGTAATTGACACAATAGCAGCTGAAAATGATACTACCTATGTGGATAATAAATAGTAAAAATTTTAGGCTTTTTATTGTAGCAGTAATCTTGCTACTAGCTATTCCTGTTTATGCTCAGGATGAATGGGGAGAAGAAAACTCTAGAAATGAACTTGAAGATGTGCAAGTAGAAATAGTAAAGAATAGAGAAATAACATTGCCAAAGGCCAATAGAAATTTCGAAAAAGTACCTCCATTACCAGTTGAAAAAAAGGAAACTCAGCTTACATATGATTTTCAGAATTTCAATTTCGAAGTTCCACCTCTTCAATTTAAACTTAGACCTCTTAAAACTAAGCCACAACCATTAGAAAAACTGTATAAAGGATACATTAAAGCAGGTTTTGGTAATTATATTTCACCTTATGCTGAGGGTTTTATTAGTAATAAACGAGATAAACGGTATAACTATGGCATTCATTTAAAACACTTATCCTCTCAAAACGGCCCCGTTGATGGTAAAAATTCTGCCACTGGTACGTCATTAGCTCATATGTATGGCAGTATGTTTGCAAGAAAAATTGCAATAGGCTCGGGAATTTCTTATTCTAATCGACAAAATCACTATTATGGATATGTTGATGGACAGAATGTTTCCTCTACTGATATTGAACATGACTTTAATGAGGTCAACTTTAAACTAAAAGCCTCTTCAATTGAAACACCCATTGCATACGAAATAGGGTTCAATTATGATTATATAAGTGATAATTATTCCTTAATGGAAAATTCATTGAGTGCTAATTTATTTTCATCAGTAGAAACGGGAAAGGAAAGTAAAGTTACTATTGAAGGTAATTTCACTTACTTATCCCAAAGTGACTCTGTATTTTCATCTCATAATAGAATTTTAGCCTATGTTCAGCCTCAATATCATTTTAATTTGAGTGATGCGAAAATATCAGCAGGATTAAACATTACTTATGCAGATGATACTTTAGGGAAGATGTCAAAATTCAGGATGTATCCTGCAATAAACGGAAGTTATGCAATTAACGATAAAGTGGGAGTTAATATTAGTTTTATAGGTAGTACTATTAATAATAGTTATCGTAATTTAAGTTACGAAAATGCTTTTATTAAGTCTAATAGTTTAGTTTATTTTACTAACAACCTGTATACATTAGGGCTAAATCTTAAAACTCAAATTAATAATAAAACATCTGTAAAAGTGGGTTTAGACTATGGTAGTTATAAGAATAGTCATTTTTACATGAATGATGTAAATGATCCTTCTCAATTTCTATTAGTGTATGACACAGGATCGATTTCTATAACAAATTTTTTCGGGGAGTTTGGTTATTCCAACGGAAGTGATGTTCAACTAACTGTTAGGGGAGATTATTATAATTATAGAATGGACATACTTGAAGAAGCATGGCACAGACCTATGTATAAAATTGGTTTACAAGGCATTTTTAATCTTTACAAAAAGATATTATTAACCACAGATTTAACCTACATGGGGGAAATAAAAGCTTTAAACGGTCTTAATGTTATAACATTAGAGCCCATTATTGATTTTAATCTTAAAACAGAATATTTGTTTTCTGATCGTTTTTCGGTGTTTATTGATTTAAAAAATATTTTAGGTCAGGAATACCAGCTATACAACCGGTATCCTGTAAAAGGTTTTCAGGTATTAGCCGGATTATCTTATTCATTTTAGGTGTAATTCATTGATATAACTATAATAATTTGTGTCAGATTAAAATTACTCTATTTTTGTAGGAACTAATTAACCTATTTATACGCTAAACCTTTAGTCATGGCTAAGAATATAGATGAATCAGAAGAAAATATAAATGATGAAAATCAGGAGTTCAATGACATTGATGAGAACTTTGGGTTACCTGAGTTGGATATTGAACCTGTAGATAAAATTGAAGAAACCACTTATTCCAGTACGGAAGATGAAAGTGAATATTCAGATACTCAAGAACCTTCGGAAACCTATGTAGATGATAGTGGATATGTGTCTGGTACATATGCTGATCAAGCAAAGGAATCATCATCTGGAGGTAAAGTTGCTGGAATAATAATTACTGTAATTATTATACTTGCATCAGCGGGTGGTAGTTATTATTGGTTTTTTATGCGTCCTAAACAAATTGCAGAGGAAAAGGCAAAGCAAGAATTATTGGCAAAAAAGGAAGCTGATAAGAGAAAAAAAGAAGATTATGATAAGTTAATTTCTGCTGGAGATGACCAGTTTGGTGAAGAGCAATGGTCAGAAGCTCACTCCTCATATAGTCAAGCATCTGCACTTTTCCCTGATGAGGAATACCCAAAGGATCAATTGGCAATTGTACAAGGAAAAATAGATGAAATTGAGGCTTTAAATGCTAAACCTAAAATAGGAGAAATAGAAACAATTTCACAAGCTACCAAACGTTACTATATAATAGGTTCGAGTAGTATTGATGGTGATTTAGCGATGGATTTTGCAGTTAAAATTACTAAAAAAGGTGAAAATGTAGGTATTATAGAACCTTATGGTAAAAATAAATATTTTCGTGTGACTTTAGGCAATTATGATACTTGGCAAGATGCAGAGAATGCATTGAGTTCATTCAGTGAGGCATATGGAAATAGTATATGGATTTTGAAATATTAATATGATAATAGTACAGATTACCACTGCAGCCGATACGGTTTCTATGGCTGCAAATCAAGACAGTTCAGTGAAAATTATAGACCTCCTTTTTCAAGGAGGTTTTATGATGATACCCATTTTACTTTTGTCATTAGGTGCGGTATATATTTTTGTTGAACGTGTGTTAACAATTAATAAGGCAGCAAAAACACCTAGTGATTTTATGAATGAAGTGCGTAACAAAGTACAACAGGGTGATGTTCAAGGTGCTAAATTACTCTGTGCACAGAGTGATACCCCTATCGTTAATATGATTGAAAAAGGAGTAAATCGTATAGGTAGTCCTCTTAAAACCATAGAAGTGGCTATAGAAAATATTGGAAAAATTGAAATTTTTAAATTGGAGAAAAATTTATCTCTGATGGCTACCATTTCTGGAGCTGCACCTATGTTAGGTTTTTTAGGTACTGTTATAGGAATGATTAAAGCTTTTATTTCTATTGCACAGGAAGAAGGATCAGTAAGCCCTAAGTTGCTATCAGAAGGAATTTATACTGCAATGATTACCACAGCTGCAGGACTTTTTGTAGGAATTTTGGCCTATTTAGGATATAATTATTTGATTTCTCGTGTGCAAAAGGTAATCCACAGAATGGAATACACTTCAGTTGAATTTATAGATTTGTTACAAGAACCAAAATCATAATATGGGTTTTGAATCTAAACATAAAGTAGACCCTTCTTTTAGTATGTCATCGATGACAGATATTATTTTTCTGTTATTAGTGTTTTTCATGCTTACTAGTTCTTTTATCACACCATCAGGATTACCTGTTAATTTACCTTCTAGCAAAGCTTCTACATTAGAAATGCAGAAAGTGTCTGTAACTGTAACCAAAGACCTTGACTTTTTCGTTAATGATAAAAAGATCTCTAGAAATAGTTTGGAAGGAGAATTGCGAAATAAACTAGTAGAAGGACAAGGAGTGGTAGTTTTGCATATTGATGAATCTGTTGCTACTCGCGAAACGGTGTATGTAGCAGGTATAGCCACACTTCTTGAAGCTAAAGTTTCATTGGCTGTAAAGCCTAAGTAAATTCTATTAGTGGTATAGATAGACTAAAATGTCAAAAAAGGAAAAAGAAGATGATAACAGAAAAGTAGCATGGGTAGTGTCTATCACACTGCATGTGTTGTTACTTTTAGCTTTTATTTTCATGATTGCCTGGCGTGAACCTAACCCTCCTTATCCTGAATATGGTATTGAAGTAAATTTCGGAACATCTTCTGTTGGAAGTGGAGATGTTCAACCCACCGAACCAGTTAATAATTCTGAAAGCGAAGAAGAAGCTCAGCCTGAAGATACTAGTGCTGAAGAAATTGTAGAGGACATTGTTGAACAGATAGTTGAAGCTAATGAAAGTTCATCCGTTCAAGAAACTGAGGTAGTTACACAAACTGCAGAAAGCCCAGATGTAATTAACGAACAGCCAAAACAAGAGACAAATCAGCCGATTGAAAAACCAGTTAAAGAAGAAGTGATAGAGGAGAAGCCACCTGTTGAAGAGGTTAAGCCTCAAAAAGTAAAAACACCAGTGGTATATAAAAAAAAGGATGGTGCAGATGGAAAATCTGGAGAAAGTAACACACCCAAAAATGCAAATCATGGTGATGATGTTGATGCAACAGGGGATAAAGGAAATGAGGAAGGTACATTAGATGCCAGAACACTATATGGCAATAAAGGCGGAGGTG
>JAOUKH010000045.1 GCA_029882685.1 Cyclobacteriaceae bacterium | reverse complement strand
GAAAAATTTTTTAGGATGATATCCCGAATTAATAATTCGATGATCTTGTCCTATTAATTCTTCTCTAGTATACTTTGAAATTTCAACAAATTTATCATTCACATAAGTGATTTTCCCCTTCGGGTCAGTTATAGCTACGATAGCAGACTCGTCTAGAGCAATTTTAAAGTGTTTTAATTTTGATTCTACATCCAAATGGTTGTCATATGTAATTTTACTCTGAATTAGCGTAGAACAAGAATTAATAAAGGGTGTCAGGTTGTTAAGTAATTCTTCTGAATATCCAGCTTCTCTATTAGCAATACCTGCCATGCCCACCATTTCACCTTGACATTTAATGGCAATTCCCATAAACTTATTAATAGGAGGGTGACCTTTAGGTGTATAGTTGCTTTCTGAATGGTTGGCAGCATCATTTGTGATTAGTGATTGCTCATTTATTACGACCCAACCAAATAAAGAGTTTAAGTTGTGAAATTCAAGGCCATTTATGTAATCATTTTTAAAAGAGTTAGATTTATCTAAGTCATTAATAGCATATATTTTTAGATACTTATTTTCACCATTGTTAAGAACCCTGCCAATAAAACCATATTTACTTTTTGTATGTACTAATAATACTTCAAGTAAATTATCAAACAAATTCTTAAACGACATGTTCTGTTGTATGAAATTAATATGAACTTCATGCAAAGATTCTAGTAGTTGATTCGAATCCAGATTATCTGATATATTATCTTCAGCCATTAATTGTAATACTGCTATTTTCGTAATATAATAATTTTAGCATATATCATATGCTAAAATTAAACTATGTTCGCAACTAAGTATACTAATTCAAACAGATAAGCAACATAATAAATTGCTAAATACATGTAATATTAAAGATTGTTTGCATAGTTATTATTTGGCTAATAGTATATTCTTAGTCAAGATTATACCACTCTATATTAGTCAATGTTGCTCTTCTTCCTTTTTTTTGAGGGGGATAATTTGTCGATAAATAATCGATAATTTTTTCTTCATTTTCACCTAAATCCCAAAGGTTTTGAGTCTGTTGCATCCATTTTATCATACTGCGCCACCCTTCTTTATTTGCTCTATTTTGGGTAATCATTTTTGCTGAATGGCAAGAAGTACAATTTTGTACTACTAGCATTAGTCCCTCTCCCTCTATTAATCCTGTTTCCAGATGAATACCATCTTGAATAATACCTGCATTTTTCTGCTGTACACTTTTAGATGATGTAATATTCTTTTCTTCTTTGGGTATTAACAGTGATAGGGTAGGGTCATTGTAATAATAAATAGTGCTTAAAAAAAGTGTAAATATTATAATGAAAACACTTAAAGTAAACCTGTATATTTTTTTAACAATTGATAATATTTTTTCGTCACTCATTAGTTTAATTTACTTTTATAGCAATTCTATGACAAGCATTGTTTAAATAACCTTTTGGATTCCAACCAGGTAAGACCATGGGTTGCATTGTTCCATTAGTATCAGTAGCTCTTGCCCAAACTTCATAATAGCCCTTTTTAGGAAAATTAATATTTGCTGACCACCTTTGCCAAGCCAATCTATTGTGTGGTGCTTTCAGTTCACAACGATGCCATGTTGAACCAAAGTCGATAGAATACTCCATTTTATTTACCTTTAATTCACCAGCCCAGGCATGACCTCTTACATTTAGTGTTCTGTTTTCAGAAATTACAGCACCAGATTTAGGATAAGTAATAAGAGATTTTACTGGCATTGACTCTATAATGCACATCTGGTCATCTGAAACTTTAGAGCCAGGTGCAACAGCAGTACATGGTACACGATAAGATTGTCCACCCATTTTTGCACCGTCATGTATCTTATTACGAACTACTAGCTTATTAATCCATTTTCCAGATACAGAAGCTGGCCAACCTCCTGCTACCAACCTTAAAGGGAAACCATGAGCGAGAGGAATATTTTCACCATTCATAGCATAGGCTATTATTGTTTCATCCATTAAAGCCTTTGAAATAGGCATTCCTCTAGAAATTGGATTTTTTTCAGGGTTTCCACTTAAGTGAGTGTCAGCACCATAATAACCTATATAAACAGCATCTTGATTAATACCAACATCCTCTAGTATATCACGTAGCCTAACACCAGTCCACTCTGCACAAGATACTGCACCAATACTCCATTGATTACCTTTTGCTGGAGGATTAAATTCACTACGACCATTACCACCACATTCAAGTGTAAGTCTGTAAGTGTGTTTAGGAAATTTTTTAAGTTCAGATATGGTGTAGGATTTTGGAGTATTAACCGATTCTCCGTCTATTGTAAGATTCCAATTATCAACATCTATATTTTCAGGGATCAGTCCGTTATTGCGTACAAACATTTTTGATGAGGGAGTAATTTCATCATCAAGAATGTGCGCCTGTGCCTCTGCATTCCATGGCCGATCATTAAGGATCACCATATCTTTATGCTTATTAAATTTAGTGTAAAAACCTTCTTCTTGGAGAAGTAGAGGCAATACATCTTTAGGTAAATTTTTTGCAAAAACTATGTCTACTCCTAGTATAGATGAAATAGTAGCTAATGAGCTTTTTTTAATGAAATCACGTCTGTTTGACATAGCCTTTTTGTAATATTATTTATGTTATTTTAAAAAAGTTGTCATGTAGTATTATACTACATGTTTATTAGTCACAGTGAAGAAAATCGTTAATGATTTATCCAGTTTGGTTTTATTGAACTGCGAATATTTTGATTTTAATTGAAAAAATAAAATCTGAAACCTATTATTTCAGGGCAAACGCATTTAACCTGGATTATACAATAGAATTCGTAATGAAGCCATAAAGCACAAAGAAATAGGTGGTTATGCAAAGAAGCATAGCACCGCTATGGTGATGCGCATAATCAAAATGAAGTGTCTATTTCACAGTGATTTATGGATCGGAATCCCTGCCTGGCCGGCAAGGCAGGGATTCTCTATTGCATAATCTGGGTTCAAGCTAATTAAACAAACTTATTGAACTGGTGTTAATTAAATACAGTAAAAATTAATTTATTAGTTGAGAATCGTCTGTTGAGACATGATAATCTTTCTGTAGGCAGGTCTGCCTACCGTAGGCAGACAGACTCAATATGACATTATGCTCAACAAGATATGAGCTTGCCTAACACTAGTCACTGATAAAAGCTATAACTTTATCCACTGTTTCTTTTTATCAGACTCAATAGATTTTTCTATAAATAACATTCCCCGAACTCCATCATCAATGTCGGGAACTCCAGTATTTTTACCAGTATTAATACTATCAATAAAATCGCTATAAATATTTATAAATCCCTTTAATATACTGTCTGAATGTAGATCAACTAATTCTTTGGTGACAACATTTAAATCGACATCAAGTTCATTTACATTTATTACTTTTTCATTTTCAGATAGTTTAAGAATAATTTCTTTAGACCGATCAAGATCCCATAAAATAGCTCCTTTTTCACCATAAATTTTCATGTTTAGTGCATTTTCTTCACCTGTACATACTTGACTAACAGACAGTGTACCCGAAGCACCATTAGCAAATTTCATTAAAATATTTGTGTCATCATCAATATTTCTACCTGGCACTAAAATACTTATTTGGGCACATAATTCTTCAATATTTAATCCTGTAACATATTCAACCGTATTAAAAGCGTGTGTGCCAATATCTGCTATTGTACCACCTTCTCCAGAAAATTTAGGGTCAGTACGCCACAAGCCTGATTTTTTTTCTTCTGCTTGCTCAAATAACTCCGATAGCCATCCTTGAGAGTATTGTATCATTACTTTTCTAATACCACCTATTGTTCCATTACTAATTAGTTTTTTAATTTCTTCAATAGCAGTAAAACCACGGTAGGTATAACTCATGCCAAATTTTAATTTTGTGCGTTCCACTATTTTTTCTACACTCTTTGCTTCTTCTAAACTCATCCCTAGTGGCTTGTCACACATCACATGGTATCCATTTTCTAAAGCCTTAATAGCAGCAGGTACATGTAAATGATTTGGCGTTGCTATAATCAAAAAATCCATGCGTTCATCAGCAGGTAACTTAGATTCTTCTTCTATCATTTCATCAACAGATCTATATATTCTGTTTTCTGCTAACCCAATTTCCTTACCTTTTGCTAGGCTTTTGCTGTAGTCTGAACTTAATGCACCACATACTAATCGAGCTTTACCTGTAGCTTCAGCAGTAATCCGATGGACATCACCAATCATAGAGCCAGGACCACCCCCGACAATTCCCATTTTTAACATTTTTCTTGTTTTTGTTTATGAATTTCATTTTAAATACATAAAAAAAGCCTCAAAATTTATTGAGGCTTTTTCACTAATTACTATCAGATTTTAAAGATTTTTGATCTTTAAGTTTCTAAACCATACGTCATCTCCATGGTCTTGTAAACCAATAAGTCCTTTACTAGCAACTTTAGCCCAATCTGGGTTAAGCCCAGGGAATTTACTTCCTGCAACTAGCTCATCCCATTCTGGAGTCCATAGGTGGTACTCTAAAACAGTTTCACCATTTTGCTTATGTACTACGGTGCCTTTATAAACAATAATTTCTACTTGATTCCATTCACCAGCAGCTTTAGCATTTTGAGGTTTTGCAGGAATTAGATCATATAAAGAACCTGCCATTCTGTTACCATCTTTACCCATAGTAGCGTCAGGATGCTTTTCATTGTCTAGTACTTGCATTTCTGGTGCAGTTCTCCATATTGGACCTAATTCAGTATTTTCTTGTCCTAAATAAAAGATACCAGAATTACCTCCTTCAGAAACTTTCCATTCTAATTTAAAGTGAAAATTACCAAATTCCTGATTATAAATAATATCTCCACCATCTTCTGCTCCAGCTTCTCCACGTCCCGATCCAATCATTTTGATTGTACCATCAGTGATTTCCCAACCTGCTGGAAAGTGGTCTTTTCCATAACCTCTCCATCCTTCAGATGTTGTTCCGTCAAACATAAGAATCCAACCATCGGCAATTTCTGCTTCGGTAAGTGCATTATTTACAACTTCTTCTACTGCTGCAACTTCTTCTACTTCCTCTGTAGTTTCTTCGTTAGTTTCTTCACTTCCTTTTTGTCCACAAGACACAATAAATAAAGAAGAAACCATAACTGAAACAAGCATCAGGAAAGGTTTGATTGTTAAATGATTTGTAAATTTCATTTTTGTGATTTTTAATATATTAGTTAAAATTTCAAATAAATTATAATAAAGAAAGTAATGACTCGAAAGAGTCATTACTTTAATAAGTATACAAATTAATTCAAGTTACTCTAAGCTGGCATATCAGGAAGTTTCCACCCATCTCTATATGTGTGCTTGATAAGTTCTTGAGCATATTCCACTGCTGATTCTGGTTCAGTCCAATCTTTGTTAAACGTTGGATGTCCATCATGGATTTTGAAGCCATCTCTAATAACAGTTCTGATTTTTTCATCATCACTTATGTTTGTGAACTTCATGTTTTCACCATCCCAATCTAAAGTTTTGTTCAATGCTTGTAATCTTACTGCCAATACACCCATTACTACCATTTCATTAAATGGTCCTGCTTCAGCAAAATCAGAAGTAGTAGGTTTTCTGTCTTTAGCATTTTCCTTACATGCACGTACCCAGTCCATTTCATGAGCGCCACCTCCCCAACTAAGTCCTAATTCTTCTTCAACTCTTCTTTCAGTTTTAGGAGGAGTTACTTTATTACCAGATAACAATTCTGGTTCAACACCATAACAGCCCACATGAAGTATGTCCTTAGTTCCATAGAAATAAGTACCTCCACCTGATTTATTTGGATTTTTACCAGCTGGCCAGTTTTCAGGTAAATTAGGCTTTATGCCACCATCATACCAGTGTACGTCTACTGCTGGCATATCCATTTTGCCAACTTTTTCTCTTTTTGGAAAAGAAAGCTTAACAGATTGAGATACTGGTGCTGAATCGTTTAATAATAATGAAGAGCTTGCTTGTGCTTGAGTAGGGTATCCCAACTTCAATCCTTCGAAAACAGGGTGTAATATATGGCAAGCCATGTCACCTAAGGCTCCAGTGCCATAATCCCACCAGCCACGCCAGTTCCATGGATGGTAAATTTCGTTAAATGGTCTCATTTTAGCTGGACCAGTAAATAAATCCCAATTAAGTGTATCAGGAATCGTATCTTCATTTTCAGGAGTATTTAAGCCTTGTGGCCATATTGGTCGGTCTGTAAACGATTCTACTTTTGTAACTTCACCAATTGCTCCACTCCAAAGCAATTCACAAGTTTCAGCAACACCTGCTCCAGAAGCACCTTGGTTACCCATTTGAGTGGCTACCCCATGCTTTTCAGCGAGTTTAGTTAACAATCTTGATTCGTATACAGTATGAGTAAGTGGCTTTTGTACATAGACATGCTTACCCATGGTAATGGCATTAGCTGCAACTATAGCATGAGTATGATCAGCAGTAGCAACTACTACAGCATCAATTTCTTTATCCATTTTGTCATACATCTCACGCCAATCCCAGAATTTTTTCGCATTAGGAAAATCATCAAATGCACCTTTTGCATACTTCCAGTCAACATCGCAGAGGGCTACAATATTTTGAGACTTTAAATTTTTTAGGTTAGCATGTCCCATACCACCAACACCTACTCCCGCAATATTGAGTTTGTCACTAGGAGCAATATGCCCTAGCCCAGAAACAACATGACTTGGAACTATGGTAACTCCAGCCAAGGCGAGACCTGTTGATTTAAGGAAATTCCTTCTGTCTGGTTTGTGAACATTTTTCTTTTTCATTGTAATTTAGTTTTCGAGGAATAATTAAATATTAACTTACTTAAAAGTAAGGATAGTACATAAAAGTGATAAAAAATAGTAGGCGTGCATTTTTTTTAAAAATTAAAAAATATCGCCCCATTAAATTTTAAATCACTATTTCTAAGGTAATAAAAAAGTTTCGAATTACATAAACCTGATAAATTGTTGTGGGCATGAGGGGTATTACATAAATTGTTTATGTAAATTAGCACCATAGTAATATGGTTATTAATTATTGATATAAGGGTTTTTCAATTACTTGTTAAAAAATTAATTTAAATACAGATATGAATATTTTCAAAAAACTAATAATAATTATTCTTGTTAGCGTTGTCAGTCATGTACATGCACAGTATAATACTGGAGATGCTGAACTCAATAAATCTTTATTAACAATTGATGCAGATGCAAAGCTGGATTTTGGAGCTTTTAAAGTGCGGCTTGGAGGGAGTTATAATGTTACTGAAAAGAAATTGGATTACCTATCTGCTAATGTTGGAATGAGTGCTGGCGACATTTATATGTCATTAGAAGTTGCAAAAATCACTAGAAAAAATCTTGATGAGGTTATTAATGTTTATTCTTCCAATAAAGATAGAGGTTGGGGTGTTATAGCAAAAGAACTAGGTATAAAACCAGGTTCACCAGAATTCCATGCCCTTAAGGGAAATGCAAAGAATAAAGGCAACAAAAAATCAAAAGGAAAAAAAGCTAAGGGTAAAAAAGGGAAGCGATAAGTTATTATTTTTGGAAATGAAAATTATAGCAGGGTAGAAGGGACTCTATTCTTTAATTTTAGTGGGCGAATATTTTATTGGTAAAACAATTTCAAATTCTGTTCCCTTTCCTTCCTCAGATAACACTTTTATTTTCCCATTATGCATTTTGATTATGCCATAGCTAATAGAAAGACCTAGCCCAGTGCCTTTCCCTATATCTTTTGATGTAAAGAAAGGCTCGAAAATTTTATCTATTATTTTAGAAGGAATACCTTTTCCATTATCCTTAAAATTGATAGCTATTTCTTTTTTATTTAAAGGTTTGGTAGTAATAGTAATAATTCCTGTGTTTGATTTCTTTTGATCTTCTATGGCATGTATACTATTCATAATTAAGTTTGTAAAAACCTGACTTAACTTTCCTTGAAAACACTCTATCTTAGGTATTTCTCCATAGTTTGTCATAATACTGATGTTCCTTTTTGCATATTGATTACGAATTATCACTAGTGTTGCTTCTATGTTTTTATGAATATCAATTATACTTGTTTTGTCTTGGTCAGTGCGAGAAAATACTTTTAATCCATCAATGATTTCAGAAGTTCTTTCTACGCCATTTTTTATATTTATTGTGTTTTTTTGAATGTATTTTAAAAGAGAATCAAACTGAATTTCTTTTTTATAGTTATTTATTTCTGCAAGTTTTCCACTAACATTATTATTGTTTATTTGATTGTATTCTTCTAAAACTTTGAATACTTCAATAAAATTTTCTTCAATTGATTCTATGCCCACGCCAATAAAATTAATTGGGTTATTAATTTCGTGAGCTATGCCTGCTGTAAACTGCCCAAGAGATGCCATTTTCTCAGATTCAACCATCTGAGACTGTGCCTTTTTTAATTTTGAATAGGTTTCTTCTAATTTGTCTTTATTTGCCTTCTCTTTTAAGTAACTCTTTGTGAGTTTATTGTTTTTTATTTCAAGTTCTACTGTAGCCTCATGTATCATTTTTTCCAGATTATCCTTATACTTTTTCAATTCTATTTCAGATAATTTTATTGCTGTTATATCTTGTATAGTACCATTAGAACGCAATGGTTTTCCATTATCATCAAAATTTGTGGTACACTTCTCATTCACATATTTGATGTTTCCGTTTTTTAGTTTTAATCGATGTGTGATTTCATAAGTTTCTTTATTAATTAGAGAATCAGAGTAGGCTTTATTAACCATATCTCTATCATCAGGATGTATATAGCTTAGAAATGCTTCATATGTAGCTTCAAATTCTTGTGGTTTTAAATCAAAAATTCTATATATCTCATCTGACCACTCAAGTGAATTTTCAATTATATCTAATTCCCAACTTCCTACTTGTGCTATTTTTTGAGCTTCTTTTAAGTCATTTACGCTTTTAATAATTCTTTCCTCTTTTTCTTTAATCTTCTTTAAGGCATTAATTTGTTCGGTATTATTATGAACCACCACAACAATACCATTAATTCCAGGAGTATCTGGCAAGTATTTAAAGGTGTCATTTAAATAATATAATTCACCATTAGGAGTAATGGCTTTCAAAGATTCAAGAAAGACTGTTTCACCAGGATGCTTTACTACATAATCTACTGTTTCTCTAAGTCGTTCTACATCATCAGGATGTGCATAGTCTATTGCACTGATACCGACCGCATCTTCTGGGTTCATACCAAATTGATCTTTTACCGCAGGGCTGTTCCACATATTTACACCATCTTTATCAAGTATTAGAATTACATCATTGATATTTTCTATAAGTGATCTGTGTTTTTCTTCACTATTTTTTAAGGTTCTAATAGACCTATTATTAATTATGTTGAATATATATGAGCCAAAGATTACAAGTATCATTGCTAATGAAATACTTATAATAATAGCGTTGATATAGGGTTCTCGAACTTCACTAATATCTATTTTTACTACAACCCCATAATTCAACCCAGCAATTGGTTCATATGCAGACAACACCTGTATGTTATCATAATCTGGCCCTACTATTGAACCTGACTCACCCATTAATGCCCTTTGCATAGGTATAGAATATGAACTTCCAACAGGAGTTGGTCTATTAATCGTTCTAATAGAGTCTCTATTTTCTTTTAAAAGACGAGATTGTAAAACGAAGATTACATTATTATTCTCTAACTTACCTATATTAATTTCTCCTGTTTTTCCAAAGCCTTCGAAACTAGCATAAGCATTACTTATTTGATTTAAAGTAGCTTGTATAGCTCCTCCTTCTACATCTTTATCACTATATATACTATCAAAATGAGCTACTGATTCTATCAATTTAGCTTGGCTCTTAGCAATTGCTGTTAATTGTTTCTTTTGTTCTTCATATGCTGTAGAATATAGTTGATATATCGTCAAACTAACCACTGAAATAACAATTATGGCTAGAGTAAAAGTTAATATATAGATATGCCTATTCATCCTATTGATGGTTCATATTAAATAATTTTAGTAGTTAGCTCTACTTTGTCAAGTAACTGTATGCTTTTTGAATAATGTATTTACAAGCTAAAAATACCATATAAAAGATTCACATGGTATCAACTTCATTCATGACAAAGTAGGGTTAGGAATAACAATCAATTTACATTTTATTCAGCATTATACAATGGATTTTGTATAAAGTCATACAACCCTTCCTTCAATCCGTAATAAAGTTTAATTATTACTTTTCTCTAACTTTTCACAAACAATAATAATCTAAGAAAAACTATACTATGTTGATATTGATCCTGTTAATCATAGGAAGACCAAAGTATATGTACATCACAAGTTTTTAGTAAGTGCTAATAAAGTTGTTATTATTTAGTTTACAGCTAGTTGTGTATGTATTTCAAACACCTAATTAAAGATTAAAAGATGTTTTTATCTTATTAAAATACAATTATTTACATTTATTATTTCTTATAAAAAATTTTGTCTTATCATATTTTTTTATTAATATTATTTTATAATGTGATATTATTTAATAGTGATAATAAATAATTAGATCGTTTTCATGAATATTTTGATTGAAAATGATGAATAATTAACATCATTAATAAGCTCATGAATTCCTTATCAAATAAAGTGGTAGACATAAAGGGAAATAATCGCTCTGTTTTCCATAAGTTAGAACGAATTAAAAGGCAGGAGAGATTTAGAAATATTCATTTGTTGCAATTCGAATCTTTAACAAAAAGAGAATTAGAAATTATCACATTTATAGTATTAGGATATAACAACCCAAAAATTGCACTTCAACTTTCTATTAGTAGAAATACTGTGGAGCAGCACAGAAAAAACATTAACAAGAAATTGAAAGTAAATTCATTCCCAAAATTATTTGAGTACGCACTAGCTTTTGATATTATTTAAAAAGATTTTTTTAGTAATATGTCAAGTCACATAGCTGTATCAGTACAGTATCCTCTATTTTTAATAAACACCTACTTTTTATCTCAAAAATAGTTAAGATTGGTTTTGGACAATATTTTGATAGCCTTCATCTAGTTGTATAGAAAAATATTTTGGATGTTTTAATTACAAAATCATTTTATTATAGCAATTTTGGCACTTAAATTAAAGTTGAAAAATCTTAATAGTGCCTATAAATCTAATTTAATCAATGAAATATATAATTTTATTAAATTTAATAATCTTTGCTACAATAGGTTTAGCTCAAGACTCTAAAATTAGAAAGATTGATTTATACAATCCAGAAATAACTTTATCAGAAATAATTGGTCAACCTTATTTTTCTAGAGAACTACTTCATTCAGAAGTAGACTATCAAGGCAATGAAGAATACTTTGTTTTTGGACCAAATGGAAACACAAATATTCAATTTATATGTCACGGTGATTGTCTTCAGCAAGATGATGAATTAGGCATCAGTTTTCCAACAGGTATTCTTGGGGCTAATGATGGGGGAGAAAAATTTACCCACCCCATATATTTTAAAGTTATAGATTCTATATCATTAGGCGAATATGAGGTGAAGGTAACAAGAAATGGTAAAACAGTTCATATCAGGAAATTTAGAATAGTTGCTGATGAACCTGTTGTAAATACTTTTAAAGTGACCTATCCAAATGGTGATGAATTAGAAAATTCACTTATTGTAGACAAATCTAGATCGTTGAAAAGTACAACAATTCAGTTGGAAGGAAATCATCTTGATCAGGATTTTGATGCAGTCTCTATTCAGGGCTTTACATTAAAGAAAATACCTAACCTAAATAGCACATATAAAATTGATGGTCAGTTTAATCAAGACTCTTTACTATTAGGTGATCAGAATATTATATTTAAAAGGAAATTTACCAACAACATTACAAAAGTACCATTTAAAATAAGTGCAGTAAAGCCAAATATAAGAGGTGTTGGTCTAGAATTTCCCGTAGAACAAGGGAAAGATAATTTTAATTTAATCCTTGGCGTTCAAAATGTATTTAGAGGTGCTCAATTAGAATTAATACCTCATGGATCCTATCCAAATTTTCTTGAAGATAAAGGCAAAATAAGATCTACTGTGAATTCAAAGAATGGTGTTATTTCTGCTCAGGTGTGGTTTAAAAGAGAAGAGATAAATAGTATTGCGAAATTTAAAGTGAGAGTTATTAATACTGATGGTAATAAAAGTCAATTTAAGACCATCACAGTTCGTTTAAAAGCAACTTCAATTGCTGTACAACCACTAATTGACACCAAACCTCTAATAGCAGGAATACCTACACAAATGCTTTTTAAAAGAGTAGGAGGGGCGAATTTGAATTTAGAGGATAGTACAAGCTTTACTTTAAAACTAATTGGTCTGCCCAATGAATTAGAATTACACCCTAATAAAATATCGGATGATAGTTTTACAGCTATATTAACGTTACCTGAGGGTGTACCTTCAAATATGAAATTTATACTCTCAAAAGGAAAAAACACTTGGAATGGAGAGTTTAGTGATATTTATAAACTCCCAGTTATCAGTATACTTAAAAATACTGTAAAAAAAGGTACTAACACAAGTATTCTCCATATTCAACATGCTAGTGAGGTAAAGGTTCTTTTAAAAGAAGAAGATGATTTCATAAAGTTATCAACGGAAGAAATTGACACTGATAAAAAAGTAGAAATAAAAACGGAGTTGGAGTTGATTAAATCAGACTTTACTGTGTTGGTGAAACTTAAAGATCATATTGTGAAGGAAATTCCATTTGTTATCGATAATTGGCTAAATCCATCTGATACGAGTTTTTATTATTATACTAAAAAATCTACTCCAGTTACTGAAACTCGAAACATATTGGTTTTTGAAAAACAAGAACCAATTACTATTAAGTTACCAGTAAATAATAAAGACAACATAGAACGTTTTTCTGCTCAATTGCTAAAAGAAGATGGTACAAAGCTGGGCAACCCAATTCCATTGGTGCTTACTGAGAAAAAGGATAGCATAATGGCAACCTTATCACCCAAAAGTCTAGGTATTAATTATGGGGAAAAATTTAATATTGAAATGACAAATCCTGTAGGAGATGCCAAAATTCAAAGTGCCTACATAAAACGAACAACTCGAGACATGTTCATACTAACGGCAGGTCTATCAGCCATGGATTTACCGCTTACTAATAGAGATTCAGTAGTAACACAGACATTAGATGGTGTAAATATTGGTGCTTATTATATGTTAGAAAATATAGCTAATCCTAATAATAGAGTTTTAGGAATGGGTTTTAATACGCTTTTAATAGAAAGAGATGGTAGTATTAAACTTAGAGGAGGAGTATCATTTTTATTCTTCGAAAAAATAGTTTTAGGGCTAAGTTTTGGAAAAGACTATACTGGGATGATGATAGGTGTTAATATCGAATTAGCGGACTTATCAAAATTATTTGTGAATACAAGATGAAGTCACTAATTTTTGCTAAATTCTGAAAATCTCATTCTGTAAGCATTCATTGCAGTATTCCCTAGCCTTTTAGTGAGCCTATGGTTTATATAAGCACCAGCAAATGCTCCTATTCCTGGAATCATCTGTATAAGTTTAGCTAAATCAATATGATCTCGATATTCGAGCTGAAACGTTCGCCAATCAAATTCATGTATATCATTTGGTAGATTTTCTTTTTTGCCATCCCAGCCCTGCATTTGAGTATATATAATATTACGATGTTGTTGACTTGAGAAAGCAAGTTGAAAGATGTACAAAATGTAGATTCTTTCAGTATAATCATTGATATCAATTTCATAGTGAGAGGCTATTTCAAATATCATTTTCATTTTTAGTGTCAACCATAAAGGGAAATCAGCAAGGCTAGAAAAGAATCCTCCAAAACCTGTAATTGCTCCTTCAGCAGCAGCTGAGGAAGAATAAAAATGAATCCTTTTCAATATGTTATTTTCTATTTCTTCAATATGCTTACCCTTAGCTGGTGTGGAAGTTGTGATTCCGGCACCAAATATCACAGCTTTTGTAAGCCCTTTAACTGCTTTAGTAATAGCTATATGCACTTTTTCAGGTATGATATGATTTATCTTAATTTGAATACTTTTAGTTATTCCGTTGAGGATAGTAGGCTTTTTACACATAGATAGTTGCCATTTTTCAAAGGCAACCATAGTAGTTTTAAAATAAGCTGATTCTTGATCAATTGTCATTATAGTTGTACTCTATGTTTCTATTTTTTGAAAAAAATATAGAAACCAATACTTTTTATAAAAAAGTAGTTTCACTAGAAATATAATTGTTTATTCTATTTTCTCATATCTTACTTTCATACAAATTAAAATTATCTAAATAGTTGTTAAGAAGTTGTTTTTTATATCTTCGCAACTTTATGATCAGATTCGCACCAAACAAACCTTTTGATGTTGCAAAATGGCCTTTTTTCTATGGTTGGATGATATTGGCTTGTGGCTCCTTAGGTATTCTTATGAGTATTCCTGGGCAGACAATGGGAGTTTCTGTATTCACAGATTCACTAATCGAAGCCCTCCATATTTCTAGAGATGAATTGAGTTTAGCCTACATGTTAGGAACAATAGGAAGCTCGTTTATACTGCCCTGGGCAGGTAAACAATATGATAAGTACGGAGCCAGAATGTTGGCTATTATGGCTAGTATAGGCCTAGGCTCAATCCTTGTTTTTCTGAGTAAAATAGATGTTTTACTTTTTCAATGGTTTAAAGTCTCTTCTTCGGTTGTGGTTATTGCAACTACTACTATTGGATTTCTTTTTCTTCGTTTTTTTGGACAAGGAGTACTTACGATGACTTCCAGAAATATGATGATGGAATGGTTTGATAGAAGGAGAGGTTTTGCTACAGGGTTTAGCAATGTATTTGTGGCACTATCATTTTCTTCTGCACCACTATTGCTTTATTATTTAATTGATTCGGTAGGGTGGAGTAATGCATGGCAATACTTGGCTGTTATTGCAGGTTTAGGCTTTTCAATATTTTTCTACATCTTCTATAGAGACACTCCAGAAAAGTGTGGATTGAAGCCTGATGGTAATTACTCTAAACCAATTAAGAATACCAAACATTTTTTTCCAGTGGTAAAGGACTTTACGAAAAAGGAAGTGATGAGAAACTTTGCTTTTTGGGTCATTGCTTTGATGCTTGCCATGCAAGGGTTATATGTTACTGGGTTTACCTTTCATGTTATTTCTATATTTCAAGAAGCAGGTTATACCGAAGCACAAGCGATATCTATTTTCCCTCCCATAGCAGTAGTTGCGGTAATCACTACATTAGCTGCAAGCAGTATCAGTGATTATATTCCATTAAAATATTTAATCTATGTTAAAGGGTTTGGTGCATCTTGTGGTATTTTGGGTATGACACAACTCGCCAATTGGGATATAGCCTATTATCTTATTATAGTTGGTACAGGTATAATGTCGGGGTTATTTGGCGTTCTTACATCAGTTACTTGGCCCAGATACTATGGTCGTAAGTACCTTGGAGCTATTTCTGGTCAGGCTACAATGATGATCGTTTTTGGTAGTGCATTAGGACCAATACTATTTAGTTTGTCTTTAACAGCTTTTGAATCCTATAAAGTAGCAGGGTTGATATGTTTTTTTCTTTTTTTATCTTTGACTATTGCAGCAGTAAAAGCAGATAATCCACAGAGGAATTTGGTTAAAGAATCAACAACATAATGTAAATTATAAACATAATAAATTAAAAGTATGGAGTACAGAAGATTTGGTAGAACAGACTGGAAAGTAAGTGAAATTGGTTATGGAATGTGGGGAATGGGAGGTTGGAAGGAGTCGGATGATATTCAGTCGGCAAAATCATTAGACTTATCGGTAGAACGAGGGGTGAATTTTTTTGATACAGCTTGGGGATATGGTGAAGGACATAGTGAACGCTTATTAGGAGAATTAGTAAAACGCCATTCAGGTAAAAAACTCTATTTAGCATCTAAAATTCCTCCAATGAATTTTAAATGGCCTTCAAAGCCAGAATATGCTTTGAAAGATTGTTTTCCATATCAACATATTGTTGATTATACAGAAAAGACATTAAGTAATTTAGGAACAGAGTCAATTGACCTTTTACAGTTTCATGTCTGGGATGACGGCTGGGGACAAAATGAGGACTGGCAAAAAGCGGTAGAAAAATTAAAGAAAGAAGGAAAAGTACAAAGTTTTGGGATTAGCGTGAATCGCTGGGAACCAGAAAATTGTATAAAAACATTAGATACTAACTTGATTGATGCGATTCAGGTAATTTATAATATATTCGATCAGGCACCAGAAGACAAGCTCTTCAAAGTTTGTCGTGAAAAAGATGTAGCAATTATTGCTCGCGTACCTTTTGACGAAGGAACATTAACAGGTAATATCACCAAAGAGACTACTTTTCCTGAAGGGGATTGGCGTGGAACCTATTTTGTGCCTGAGAATTTAAATTCAAGTGCTGAAAAAGCAGACTTATTACGGCCAGTAGTTCCAGAAAATATGACAATGGCAGAAATGGCTTTGCGTTTTATACTAATGAACCAAGATGTTGCTACAATTATCCCAGGGATGAGAAAAGAACGTAATGTTTTAATGAACACTGGAGTTAGTGATGGAAATGGATTGTCAGGAAGTTTATATCAAGAATTAAAAAATCATAGATGGGACAGACAGCCCACCTCTTGGTCGCAATAATTTCACCTTGACTTTTATACCTTATACTAAGTTAGTCTTACTATAAGGTATGATTCTGATGTTAAAATTTAAAAGTGTAATTCCTTTCAAGGAACTTATTATAATTAGCACACATGAAATATTCTATTAGCACAATAACTAAAGTAATAATACTGGTTCTACTTACTGTTGGTTGTAATAACACTAATACTGACAAAGCTGAAACAATTACAAAAACACCTCTTGAAACCGAAAGTTATTCAATGGAAGATTTTAAGAGCTTGCCTAAAATTGATGTGCATGCGCATATAAATTCCGATGGGAAAACTATGATTACAGAAGCCAGAGCTAATAATTTCAAGTTGCTTGTTATGGCTGTTGATGTAGTAGACGCTTACCCTCCCATGGAGGAGCAGATCAGGGTTAGAGTAAAACACCATCAGGAAGAGCCTGATGTATTTGCTTATACCACTGCTTTTACTCTTCAAGGTTGGGATGAACCTGATTGGACAAAGAAGGTTATTGAAAAATTGGCAAAAGATTTTGAAAATGGAGCTTTAGGTGTGAAAGTATGGAAAAATATAGGGATGGTAGAAAAGGATAAAGATGGAAAGTTAATTATGCTAGATGACCCAAAGTTTGACCCAATTTTTAAGTACATCAAAGACCAAAACAAGGTGTTGTTAAGCCATGCTGGTGAACCCAAAAACTGTTGGCTTCCAATTGAAGAGATGACTGTTAATAACGATCGTGACTACTTTTCAAAAAATCCAAAGTACCATATGTATAATTTTCCTGAAATGCCCTCTTATGAGGATCAGATTAGGGCAAGAAACAATATGCTGGAAAAAAATAGAGATTTAACGTTTGTAGCAGTGCACCTTGCCAGTCTTGAATGGAGTGTCGATGAAATTGCCAGTTTTCTGGATAATTTTCCTAATGCCTCTGTAGATCTTGCTGAACGTATTGGCCATCTACAGGTTCAATCACAGATAGACAGAAATAAGGTTCGTGATTTTATGATTAAATACCAAGATAGAATCGTTTATGGCACTGATTTCTCAGAAGATAAAGATTCTGATGAAATATTACTTCGCGCACGCATGAATAAAAGATGGATGGAAGATTGGAAATATCTAAATACCGATGAAACAATGGAGGTATCCCAACTAAACACACCTTTTCAAGGTCTTAGATTACCTAAGTCTGTGGTTGATAAGATATATTATGGCAATGCCAATAAAATATTCCCCAATGCCTGGAAGGAATAATTAATTCACTCTTTTAGGTTACATTAACTAAATAATGTGCATTAAGAATTTTATATACGTGATAATTTGATTGTATACAATCTCAAAATTACGATATCATTCATTTTCAACTAAAACTTATTACTTATGAACAACCAATTAAATTGGTTTCTTTCCCTATTAGCTGTTTTGGCTTTCACTTACAATCAAAGTATAGCCCAACAAATAAAAAGACAAAGTATTAGTAGCTATGGTTCTGGTCAATTGATCGATGGGGTTTATTTTAATCAAACTGTGGGTCAACCATACTTTACTTCAATTTATCGTGGTAGTAAAGTTAGTGTTACCTCTGGTTTTCAACAAGAGGTAACACCTGCAACATCTTCTGAGCAACTAAAGGTGGACTTGATCAGTCTTCATGTTTTTCCGAACCCAACTACAGCAGGGGCAACAATCGAGATTTCTGAATTAATAGATGAAGCTTCTATTCAGATAACCAACATTAGCGGAAAAGTAATGTTGAAAGATCATATCTCTAGTACTAATAAATACGAAATCGATTGTGGTCACTGGCAAGCTGGCATTTATTTCGTTTCAATACTTAGTACAAATAAGCAAAATCACACATCAAAATTTATCATTTCAAAATAATTTAAATTATGACTAACAATATGTTAAAACACATAACCTTGTTATTAGTGTTTGGCACACTTTTAACATTTAACACTGCCATGGCTCAATCTAGTATTACCATAGAGGGTTCTCAGGTAATCTCTAATTTTAAATTCAAAGACAGTGCAGGCACAAAAGATAAAAACTACTCTCCAACATACCATGGCTCATATAACATTGGCTATACATATACCTTGGACATGGGAGTGTTCCTAAATTTAGGTGTTGGAATGCGAAAAGCAGGCGCAACCTTGGTGCTTGATGGCAGTAATTATCAGTGGGACTTACAATACGGTCAGGCAAGACTAACAGCTGGTTATGCTTACGACTTGGGTAGAATAAAACCCTATTTGAAAGTTGCTGGTTATTACGGTTTTTTATTAAAAGCTAATCAAACCATCAATAATGAAGATTTTGATATAATCGACTCGGGATCAATAGAAAAAGGGGATGCTGGAATGTACATTTCTGGAGGAGCTAAAATGGATGTTTCCGATGCAATTGCAGTATATGCTGAATATAGCTATTTACTAGGATTAAAGAATGTTGAAACAACTACAGGAGGGCAAGTAGCAAAAAACAGTGCTTCCATACTCACCTTAGGCTTATCCTTTTCTATTCAGCAATTATCAGAATAATAATTATCCAGTTAAATTAAAAAAATCATGAACAGAATTATAAAGATATATACAATATTGTCATTGCTGGTTTTTACAGTTAGTAATAACACATATGCACAACAGATAGGCAATCTTACCGGAATCAATTATCAGGCTGTAGCCATTGATGAAAATGGTCAGGAAATCGTAGGTATGGATGTAGAGGGAAAACCACTCTATGAAAAGGAAATAGGTGTTATGTTTAGCATTGAAAAAGGACTAGATGGAAATGTGCTTTATCAAGAAACACATACAACCCTTACAGATCAATACGGATTATTTGCCTTAACAATAGGGCATGGGGCATCCACTGGAACTGGTCAATTTCCTGACTTATTAAGCATTCCTTGGATTGAAGCTGATCAGTGGTTGCGTGTAGAAATTTCTATAGAAAATGACGGTAATTATACGTTAGTAAGTTTACAGCAATTTATGTCTGTGCCTTACTCTTTCTACACTGACGATATTGCTGATGATGCAATAACTTCCAGTAAGATTCTGAACGGAGAAGTAATCAATGAAGATATAGCTGACGTTACAATTGATCTTACGACTAAAGCCGATGGAAGTACTGCCACCGATGGTCAAATTTTAATTGGAGACGGAGCTAGTAATAATTTCAACCTTGCCAACTTAACTGCAGGTGCAGGCATAGACATCGTAAATAGCCCAGGTGGAATTGAAATATCCTCACCTCCAGTAGGGGTAGGTTCTGATGGTAGTTTTACAATTCCGGTTGGAAGTAATGGAGTAATAAGTGCAGGTCAGCCATGGTATTCTCCAAATAGCTTGAAAATTGATCCATCACCTACTAAACCATTTGTAATGGGAGATATTTTTCTTGTGTCTGCTGACAGTGATTTACAAGGCTGCATATTGTCGGCTTACCTTCAGAGTATTGCCGGAGATGGTCGCGCCAATGTGCAAGTTATCATTTTTAACCCACAGGGAATTGATGTTACATTAGCGTCAACAATGACTTTTAAATTCTTACTTGTAAAGTAAGAATTAGCGATACCTAGTTCAAACGCATTAAACTTCAAAGTTCATTTCTTCAGCTCTGATCCCGTTTTATCGGGATCAGAGCTGAAGAAATCTTAACCATCAAGAAGATAAAACATTAGATAATGATGTTTTAAAGGTTTGCCCTATAGCGATACAACCAAGCTCCGTATATTGGGCTTGGTTGTATTGAAATTATGTTACTCATAGACCTGCCTCCATTTCAAATGGTGAGTGCATAAAATATTCCCTGATGCCTGGAAGGAATAATTAACTTGTTCTTTTTGGTGTATATTCTTTCAAAGCCATATCTTCGCTATAACGAATTAAAATTATGCAACATAACGAAGATAAGATACGAGCACGCGAATCAAGAGCGTCTA
>JAOUKH010000211.1 GCA_029882685.1 Cyclobacteriaceae bacterium | reverse complement strand
TGTCTACCTCAGTACTTTTTACTCAATTCTGGAAATTCTTTCTGTAACTTTCGTGAACTGCGACCTTTCATACTAACCAACTCACTAATTGACTGTGATGGACGATGGTCAATATGCATGTGTACATGATCCTTTGATACTACTCCTTTCAAAATTTGGACACCCTCAGAGTCACAAATCTGTATGAGAATCGTGCGACAATAAACCACTATGGACTGAAAGTACCATAGTTTTGGGTATGACTGAAAGTCATCTCAGTTATTCTATAATGAAGGTTGAATCACTTTCATCAGTTGGCTTTCTATGATGCTCTAAATATTCGTTCACCATCTCGTCCGTAATGTTACCTGTACTCCAACAACCGTAACCTATAGTCCAGAAGTGTCTGCCCCAATATCTATTCTTGAGTTCTGAAAATTCTTGTTGTAGCTTTCTTGAACTTCTACCTTTCAATTTTTTAACTAACTCACTAATCGAATGAGATGGACGATACTCTATGTGCATATGTATATGGTCTTTAGAAACAACTCCTTTTAATATTATGACATCCTCCAATTCACAAACCTGTATTAATATTGATCGACAGCGAACCTTTATGTCTCCTTTTAGAACTGAATACCTATATTTAGTTGACCAAACTATATGTGCTGTCAATCTCGATACCGAATGACCATTTGATCTTTGAGTCTCCATACTGACAAGGTAAGGTTTTTAGAAGCTAAAGCGAAATGCACTAAAGTGCATAGTTTTAACTAAAACTGAGACCAATAAATTTTTATATCTCATTCTAATACTGGGTATCTATACTTGATCAACCAAACGATATGAACTGTCAATCTGGATACAGTATGAGAATTTGATCGTTGTGTGCTCATACATCAAAGGTATTTTTTTTGAAGCTAAAGCGAAATGCACTAAAGTTCATAGTTTTAACTCCATTTGAGACCAATAAAGATTCAATAGTGTTTAAATCGGTAAAGAAATAGGATGGCCTTTACACACATTTAAAAAAAAAATATCACAGTTTTGCAAAATAATATCCATACAGCCATATTAAGGCTGTTTTCAAATCCTGTCGAGGTCACCATTAAAGCCCCAAGGAGTATTCCAAGGGGCTTTTTTAATGTTATGGCGAGTAACAGGTTGAACTTGATTAAACCTGTACTATTGTAAATATGGTAATAATAACTACGTGCTATTTATTTGATTTGCATTGCTACCAACTTGGCTTCCATCCTAAATCGACTGAATTTACCTTTTCATAAATTACTTTTCCTTCATATTTTCCTTCATGTCCATTATTTCCTTTTTGTCCTTGATAAGTACTTCCGCTATCAGCTTGATTACTACCACCATCACCACCATAACCATATGAACCACTACCAATGTATATATTCATATTATCGTAATTTAGTGCATCAAAAGCAGGTGTGGTAAATATTGTAACATTACCGCCATTACCGCCATTACCACCATCGCCTCCATTACCCCCCATTCCATATCCTTCTGTTGAACTGGCATAGCCTGTTCCGCCCCTTCCTCCATTACCACCATTTCCCCCACTAACATTAATTGTTAATAATGAATTTTCAATTTCAATAATTCTGTAATATTTACTACTACCTCTTACCAACATAGCAATAATTTTCTTCTCACTAGAGTTTGGCATGGCTATAACATCCAGATATACCGATACATCATCTCCATCACCTCCATCTTCTCCATTTTGTCCTCTTCCTCCATTTATTCCTTTACTTCCTCCGCTAGACCACTCACCAATGTCACCATTTCTTCCATCATCACCACTAAAATTAAAAGAAGCATTTCCTGCAAAAGAAATAGTATTATTATAACTTGCTTTTATTGTCGCATCATATTTAGAAGCTACTGTTACATTGACAGATAAAGATTTTAATTCCGTAACATCGCTACTAATATTGATGACATTGCTATTTGTTAATTCTTGGTTTGTTGTAAATATAAAATCCTCTAAATATCCATTTTCTCCTCTTCCAGCTTGAATAATACTACCATCATTCATAATAGCTTTAACTTTTACTTCAAAAGAACTACCAAGATTAATTGTCTTCGATGATAAAATAGGAATAATCTCTAAAGTTTTTACACTTTTACCTTTAAGAGAATATTTCTCTTTCATTTTTTGTTCAATAATTTTCTGCTCGTTTATACCTTTTTTGTAATAATCAATAAGATATTTTCTTAAATCTTCTACGACTAAAGTAGGTAAAACAGAGTTATCATTATCTTTTAATGCTATATATCTAATTATAAAATCACTATCAAAATCAGTGAATTCTGTTAAAATAAATATTGCATTGTTAATAACTACAATAGCTTCTGTACCATAGCTTGACTTATAGTATAAAGGAAAAAATTTATTATCTGCATAGGCTGTAATTGCTCGATTACCTCCAAAAGAAATTTGGCACTTGGCACTATCTACACTTGTAATATCAATGCCATAGCCAATAAGTATTCGATTTTCCCATTTAAACTTTTTCATCTTTATTGAATTCATTGTCATGGGTACTACTTTAACCGATGTCATACATTTTGAGAATTTATAATCACTCTCTGTAAATACTTTAAATTGCTCATGTTGATTTTTAAAGCTTTGACTAATACTTGTATTTACAATAAGTACACATGTGGCAATGTAGATAAGTAGGCTTTTTAGATTCATGGTTTTCGGTTTTGGTTTGTTTAATTTTTTATAATAATGTAATATTATTAGAGTCACTGATTTCAAGAAGGTATATTCCTGAAAACAATGAATTTAATTACTCATAATTTTAATTAAACTAGGTCAAATCTGGATTTGATCTAGTTTACTCTGAGGGTATTTCATAAGTTGCTTCAAGGTTTTGACAACCGCGCATTCAGTTTATAATTATTCTTAATGTATACTTATAGAAACTTTCTTTACAGATATTACTTGCTTTGTAAAGAAAAATAGAAATCCTCTACAATGATGATTAGCGGTAGATTCAAGCTCTATTAATGAAAAATTCATTCATTTTATATAGAATATTTTATATCGACCTTACTAAGTCTTTAATTAAGGTATGGGAGAGAATATGAATTAGTAACCATCAATACACATCCAGAAGCTAATCAAATAAGAAGAAAGTGTTCCTCCTAACATAGCTTCTGGCTGTTATATTGTGAAGTTGTTTTAATTTAGAGATTTATTTTGCTGTTTTTGCAGCACTATATATAGTCTCAATTTCTTCTAAAGTATACTCGGAAAATATGTTTAGTCCTGCTTCGAACTCTATAATTCTGGCACCCTTTTCAAATTGATAATAAAAGTTGTAATCATCACCATCTTCAGTTTCTATTTTGTAGATAAAACCATTGGCTTCCTCCTTAATATAGCCTCCAAAATCATCTTCTTCCTCAACGTACATTTTTGCATCACTGAGAAGTTCAGCTGCATAGCCTTCTTCAGCATCTTCATCTGTCATAGTTACACTAAGATTGAAATTACCTTTAAAAATATTATAATTAATCGTTTTGATACCATCAAATTCCATATTTCCCATCCCATCTTTTATTTCTGCTCCTTCAGGACCAGTTATAATCACAGGAATTCCTTTACTAGTAAGATCATACTCAGCGTTTTCAATAGTCGCTGACTCTACTTCAGTATTAGATCCCTCACTTGATTTTGTTGCCCCATCATTTGAAGTGCCTCCACAACTTATTAAAAGAATAATTGCAAAAAGCGGAAAAATAAATTTTAATTTTTTCATAATTTTTAGTTTTGTTTTTGTTGAAATAGTTGGTTTTAGTTTAAAAAAATAAAGAGACATAATCTTGTATTGAAAACAATAATTTTTACATGTTTTGTATCAATTTGATTATGATTATTTAATTTGTTATTTATTATATGATTAATATATTATGCTAATTCAAGAGATTGCATATTTATGCGATATGTTGAATTTTGTGTAGCTTTTTCATATTAATATGTCGAAATATGCAACTCTAATCTGATAATTCAATTTATCAGGGGTTTACAAATGGTCTCAACTTAAAAATAAGTTGAGACCATTTATTGATGTGGGAAATTAATTTCCAGTTTTACAACTACTAGAATAACACAATAAAGAATACATGAAGAATCCTAAAAATTATATTTCATTACTACATATTTATGGTTTTAACAATTGGTCTCGGACAGGGAAATCAGAGAATAGATAGTTTGATAAGTGGACTTAATCATATAGAAAATGATTCATTAAAAGTATCGTACATGCTTGCTATTTCCCTTAAGTATGGTAGAAGTAATATTGATAGTGCCGAATGGTATGGCAAAAGAACTTGGTGATTATTATATTTGCTATATGAATATCAAATTCTTCGTTTTTACATTATCCCTATCGTTAATAACAATTCCCTCATTCAGTCAAAACAAAGCAACAATTGATAGTTTATAAAATGCTATTCGTTTTTCTGATGGAAATGCTAAAATTGATTTGATGGTAACATTAAGTTGGGAGCGTTACAATTCACAACCTAATAAGGCTTTTAAAATGATAAATAGAAGCTTTAAAGTTATCTGAAGAAAAGAATTATTTGAAAGGAAAAGGGGATAGCTTTAACATTATTGGAATTTGGTTTATGTCTAATGGGCAGTACGATTCAGCTCAAATTTATTATGAGAAAAGCCTAATAGTAATCAACCACCGTTAAAAACTGCGGCTTTAATAACAGAATGACCTAAAAGGTCCTAAACATTATTGGTTCTTCTCTTCATGTTCTTGGTACTTGACATACCGTTTTATCATATCCTCATCCAAACCAACTGTACCCACAAAATATCCTCGTGACCAAAAGTGATTACCCCAATATGGTTTCTTCTTTAAATTGGGATACGTCTTGAATAACTTTATAGCCAACTTGCCTTTTAGCACCCCCATGAATTCAGATACTGATACTTTCGGTGGAATGGAACATAATAGGTGAACATGATCAGTCTGTACGTTAAGCTCTTCTACCTCCACTTCTTTCCATGTACTGATCACCCTAATGTCGTGTTCAACCAAAGGCTTAACCAAACCTTCCAATATCCGAAACCTGTATTTCGGAGTAAATACAATGTGATAATCACATTTGTAGTAAACATGTGTTAATTTCCTAAATTTGCCCATAATTATTTGTGTTTTGTTGAACTATGGGAAAGCTAATAGGCTATGCCTTAAAACACATGACCACCGTCTAAGACGGTGGTTTTTTATGTTGCAATAAAAATGATCAGGAATGATTTTATTTTCATTTATAACTATGTTTATTATTATTTAATAATAAATCAAATTTATAAAAAATATCATGCCCAATAAAAAATGTTTCAGTGACTCTACTGGCTCAATTCTATTTTCTTTTATTACAAGTGGGGGGAAATACATTGCTATTGCCTATATATTAAGTATTCTAATTATTATTATCGGAGTAACCATTTATGCCAACCTCACACCTATTGATGAATTTAAGGAAATC
>JAOUKH010000210.1 GCA_029882685.1 Cyclobacteriaceae bacterium | reverse complement strand
TGCGTTGGGCTTGTTGTGGTTTGGAGGCTTTGGTTGGCTCGATGGTCAACTTCGGTCAATAATTGACAGTGAAATTGTATTATCATTAAGCTTTTTCGGAGTGTTGTTTATTGTTTCTGATATTTTGGCAATACCCTTTTCTTTGTATGGTACTTTTGTGATTGAGGAAAAATTTGGGTTTAACAAAACTACTCCAAAGACTTTCGTGATGGATAAATTAAAGGGTTATGTATTAGCTATTATACTAGGTGGAGGCATACTAGCTTTATTGATGTGGTTAGTTCAAGAAATGGGACATAACTTTTGGTTGTATTTTTGGATTGCAATTGCAGTATTTACACTTTTTATAAATATGTTTTACACTTCATTAATTCTGCCATTATTTAATAAACTAACCCCTTTGGAGGATGGTGAATTAAAGCAGGCGATTGAAACTTATAGTAAGAAAATAAAATTTCCTTTGGATAATATTTTTGTCATTGACGGATCTAAACGTTCCAATAAAGCAAATGCTTTTTTCTCAGGTATAGGAAAGAAAAAGAAAATAGTACTTTATGATACACTTATTAATAATCATACTACTGAAGAGTTGGTTGCTGTATTAGCACATGAAGTGGGACATTTTAAAAAGAAACACGTTATCTATAGTTTTATTCTATCTGTTCTGCAAATGGGAATTACATTGTTTGTAATGTCACTAATGGTGTTTAATGAAAGTCTTTCCATTGCTTTAGGTGCTGATCAATTAGGAATTCATATTAATTTAATAGCATTCACTATTTTATATTCTCCCATTTCAAAAGTATCTGGAATATTGATGAATGTATTTAGTAGAAAAAATGAATTTGAAGCAGATGCTTATGCCAAAGAGACTTATGATAATGTCCAACTCCAAGTAGCATTAAAAAAGCTGTCAGTAGATAATCTTAGTAATTTATACCCTCATCCAGCTTATGTATTTATGAATTATTCACATCCACCATTACTAAAAAGGCTGGAAGCTATGAATTAAAGAAACGATATATCTACGTTAAAAGGGTATCGCATAAGGCGTTGTAGAGCTTCTTCAGCTTTAAAACCTTCAAAAAGTACTTTGTGTAGTATTTCAGTAATGGGTGCTTTTACCTTATAATAATCTGCTAGTTTTTTTACAATTCGTACAGTATTAACTCCTTCTGCAATTTCATCCATTGAATCTGTAATATCATTTAGCGTTTCTCCTTTTGCTAAACGATGACCAACCGTGAAGTTTCTACTTAATGTACTATTACATGTAGCTACAAGATCTCCAATTCCAGCGAGCCCTAAAAATGCTTGAGTATTACCTCCTAGAGCTTTCCCAAGATAAATCATTTCTACCATCCCCCGACTTACTAGTAGACCTCTCGCATTTTCACCCATGCCAAGTCCATTTAATGCTCCTGCAGCTATAGCAATTATGTTTTTTAGCACTCCAACTAATTCAATACCAATTAAATCTTCGTTGCCATACACTTGAAATCGATCATTACGTAATAATCTTTCTCCTTCCCTACGTACTTCATCGAAATGACTGGCAATAACTGTAGCTCCAGGTTGGCCGTCAGATAACTCTTTGGCTAAGTTAGGGCCAGCCAAACAACCTACACGAACTACTACAGTTTCATCAGTGATTACTTCACTCATTGTCTTTACTTCATTCCTAGTTATGGTGTCATTGTTCTTCTGATTATCTGGAATAGAAATATCAAGCCCTTTAGTACCGTGAATAAGTATATGATAAGGGTGCAAAAAAGGTGAAAGTTGTTTTATAACTGAACGAAACCCTGATGATGATATTATAGGAAAAATTGTACTACATGAATTTGCTAAATATTCTAAATTGTTTGTAGGCTCTATGTTAGCATGCAATTTAACTCCTCGATGAGTTCTGGAGGAATTCATATTAGCAATCTGGTCAGCATCTCTACCATAAATGATTACATGACTATTTTTAGCTAGTATATTTGCTATGGTTGACCCAAAACTACCAGTTCCTATTACGCCTACTTTTTTAAAAGTATCTTTCGAGGTCATAGCCATTCAATCTATTATTGTAATAATATAAGGTGTTTATACTTTGAGTATAAATCTCTTCTTTTTTATTCTTCAGAAGAGGTCGTTTATCATGATACATGCCCACATTATTCAATCCCATTTTAATTACATCATCTAGTTCTCCGTATAGATGTGGTGCAGTTTTCAACTTTCCTTCTTCATCCATTTTGTTGACAATCTGACGAATTTCATCAAATTTGATTCTAAATTCTTTGTATGGAATATTTAAATCCTCTTCTGGTATTCTTAGAAAGTTATACAAATCAATATTATTGAATTTAGAACGCATAATTTGAAAAGCGACAAACGCAACCAAATGACTTGCAAATATTCTATTTATAGTATGATATTCATTTACTATGGCTTTGCTAAGCATTCGGGTATATTCATTCTCTCGTTGCTTGTCTAGTGTAATTTCTCCATTAAACTTGAAATAATCCTTCGTGTTTATATGTCTGTTATTGCTGTCAAGACTAACACCATTATTATCTACATAATTGCCCAATACATCCATACTTTTACCTATTGATATAGAGATGTCAGAACCCTTTGTAAAGAATTTGAATAAGAATTTCATGATTCTATAGGAGGAAGAAAAATGATCTCTTTCAACATAATAACGTTCTTGCCCTTTTCTTTTCAAATGCTCATTGATAAGTAATGGAGCCTCTAATACAAAATTGTAGTTAAGAGTAACAGGAACAACATAAATTTTACCTTTAGTGTCCTCATTTCCTTTTTCATATAAAACACGTTGAGCTTCTAAGGCACTACCTAGTAGTCCAAGTTTTAATTCTTTTTCAATTTCCCCTGACCTAGATCGAGTTCCTCCTGGAAAGAAAAGGCTATGAGCTCCTCTTTGAATTGCTAAATGTGAATAGGTTTTAAGTGTCTCAATATATAGCAGATTTTTCTTTCTTCTATCTACTTTATATGCACCTAGACTATTCATAAAATAGGCTATGATTTTGATGTTAAAAAGATTTAGACCTGCTCCATAAATGAAAGGTGGTAGCCCTAGGCTATGAATTACCCAACCAATTAGGATAGAATCAAGGTTACTGAAATGCGTGGGAACCAATACAATAGTACCTTTTTTGGCTAGTGTTCTCAATTGCTCCACTTCACCCATTATTTGAATTTTATCCTGAAGGGTGTATTTATTTCTAAATATAGCTGTAAAACGATTGTTGCGAGAAGCATTGAGTAGCCGTGAAAAACCAAATTTCACAATCTCTCGGGTTAGTCGATATCGACTAGGTTTAAAATTACCAGCTATTTCGGCTGAGTATCTATGAATAATGTCGAAAAGTATTTTTTCTTCATTATCATTGCTATCTGTTTTATTTGCTGAAGATATTTCTACTAATCGATGTTTAATTTTGTTCCAGAATTCCGTATCATCTTTTGGGTCAACCTTCCATGGATAACGCTTAATTCTTTGTTTTTCTCTATATAAAGTTGTCTCCAGTTCTTCAATAATACTGGTTTTATTTGGTCGTAGTACTTTTATGCGTTTGAAGCTATCTTTTGCAACTTCTTCTATAAATTCTTTACGATTATTGCTAAGTTGTACTACTGGCCATTCTTTAGATTTACTAAGTATGGGTTCGTAGTTCTTATTTAAATTCTCGTCTTTCTTCATTCAAGCCAATTAATAAGGTTGCTCCAAATATAATAAAACCCTGAAAGAGGAGGGTGTACCTTTACTATATATTTATCCATTCAACTGCAGTTTTATTAATGGGAAATAGAAGATAAGGAGCCAATGTTAAACTACCATGTTCAGTATCAATGAGTATAGGGTTATTAATTTTGGAGATATCAATTTTTAAATACGATATAATATTGTTTGTTTTAATCTGTTGATAATTATATAGATATGTCTTTTTGTAGATTTTAATTTCATTTGTGTTCGTTGCATTTTTCCATTCTTCAGGAGAAAAAGGTAGATAGAAAAAAATCCCATCATTATTATTGGTGATAATATACTCATTTATAAACTGTGAAAATGCGATAACTGGTTTACTAATTTGATGTAAGAAGAAGTCATATTCCTTTACAGATGTAGTGATAGAAAATGTTGATGTGCCATACCAACCAAAATACAACGAAATAAACCCAAGGCACGAAAAAGTGAGGGATATCCAAATATTGATGCTGAAATTAAATGCTGTAATTAAAAAAAAAGTGCCAATTATTCCTCCTGAAATTAGTGGGAACAATAATTTTTTATGTTTAACATTTACACCTTGCAGTGTTTCTCTTCTGAAGGAGTTCTTTTTACCTTTATGAATAACTAATAAATAGTCTTCGTATAAATGACAGACATTTTTTTCATCATCTATTTGACCCAAGTAACAAATGGCAATGGGTGAGTTGTATGTAGTAGAAGTTATAGGCATTAGATGTTTTTCATTATAGTATTCAAATCACTAGTCATTTCATCGAAACGCTTTAATACATTATTGATGAAACTACTTTCTAAAAAACGATTTAAATCTGCTTCTTCTAATACATCCAATTCACTTATCTTATAAGTTTGTTCTAACCTACCTTTTTCGAACTTAATAATATATTTATCGTTCCATGAGAAAACGGTTATTTTACAATTTGGATGAGGAATTTCTTTGACAATGCGCATGTTGTAATTTTGTGTGAATACAAATATAAAGTCAGTGATAAACATTTTAGGTAAAGTATGTTACTTTTAATAACTTTCATCCATTAATAATATGGAGAAATTTTTCTCAGCACGATTTTTGCTATGATGTCTTTGTTAAAAAGATCAAAATAGTAGTGACTTTATTAGGCAAGTTGTTATTTATAAATTGAAGTATTTGTGATTAAAATAAAACTGAATAAAATCTATAAGCCTACACGATTAGCAATAATACTAGCATTATTATTCTTTCTATCTGTAACGAGTTATAGTACCCACATTCGTGCTGGAGAAATTACTGTGGAGCGTGTGAATTGCCAAAGCCTTACTTTTCGTTTTACAATATTAGGGTATAGAGATACTGGTTCACCAGAAAATATTCAATTTGGAGGAGGAGATTTTAATTTTGGTGATGGACAAGATCCAGTTACAATTCCTGAAGATTTTGCTTCTATATATATTGATAATGAAGTGGAGCGTAATGTATATGTAATTGAACATACTTATAGTGCTGCAGGTACTTATATTATTAGCTATTTAGAGCAAAACAGGAATGATGGAGTTTTGAATATCAACAATTCAGTTAATACTTCTTTCTATGTTGAAACGAAAATTGTGATTGATCCATTTCTAGGATGTAATAACTCACCAATATTATTAATTCCACCAATTGATGAAGGTTGTACACAGGTAGCATTTTCTCATAACCCTGGAGCTTTTGATCCTGATGGAGATAGCTTGTCTTATGAATTTACTATTCCAAAACAAGATAGAGATATACCAGTAGGGAA
>JAOUKH010000044.1 GCA_029882685.1 Cyclobacteriaceae bacterium | reverse complement strand
CAAACTGCACGTGTAGCGGATCCAGGTTTTATAGTCAAAAGACCATACCCAAGTGAATTACTAATCATTGGCCAGCCAGATTCACTTTGCCACCAATGATCGATTACATCTACATCCAATAAATCATGAATCCAATTATAGGTAGCCACATCACATCGCTCTCCAGCAAGAAATACACTTCGTAAACAAGAGGTGTCAACTCGTTTATGTGCTAGTCCTTCTGGATCCTCCTTTTTTATTGCCCTAAATGCTGTTGGTGCCGTAAACAGAATACTAACATTGTGGTCTCGAATAATTCGCCAAAACATTCCAGAATCGGGAGTTTTGACTGGTTTTCCTTCATATAAAATGGTGGTGCAACCATGAATTAATGGGGCATAAACTATATAAGAATGACCCACAATCCATCCCACATCAGAGGCAGCCCAGTAAATTTCACCAGGTTTAACATTATAAACATGGGTCATGCTATATTTTAATGCAACTGCATGGCCACCATTATCACGAATTATTCCTTTTGGTTTTCCTGTGGTTCCTGAGGTATATAAAATGTATAATGGATCGGTTGCATCTAGTTCTACAGGTTTACAAGGAGAAGCTTTCTTTAATAATGTAGCCCAATCAAAATCCCGACCTTCTATCATCCCAGCCTTAACAAACGGTCTTTGCCAAACAATCACCTTCTCTACTTTATGTTCAGCCAGTTCTATGGCTTCATCAACCAATGGTTTGTATTGAATAACTCGTGTAACCTCAATACCGCCACTTGCCGTAAGCATTGCCTTTGGCTTGGCATCATCAATTCGCATGGCTAATTCCCGTGATGCAAAACCACCAAAAACTACTGAATGTACTGCCCCCAATCTTGCGCAAGCTAACATGGCAAACACCACTTGTGGGATCATTGGCATATAAATAATTACAGTATCACCTTTTTCGACACCTTGCTCCTTCAAGACACCTGCAAGTAATTCTGTCTCTGAAAGCATTTCTTGATAAGTATATTTCTTACTTTCATAGCTCACAGGAGATTCGTAAATGAGAGCAAGTTGATCTGCTCTGCCGTTTTTTACATGATAGTCTAATGCTAAATAAGAAGTGTTAATCTTCCCACCTTTAAACCATCTATAAAATCCTTTTTCATCTTTAGACAGTCCTTGAGAAGGTGGCACGAACCAGTCAATATTCTTCGACTGTTCCATCCAAAAATGCTCAGGGTTTTCTATACTATTTGCGTAATCGGATTTATAATCTTGCATGATGTAATTTCACTTACGGGGTTTAAATATATTAGGTGGTTAATAGTATGAAAGTTCAATGCTCCAAATTATTAATTTTTACAACTCCATTTCAACTACAACACGACCTTTTACTTCCCCTTTTAGCATACCAGTGATATAAGAATCTAATTCGTCCAGCGTGCAAATGGTTGCCACACTTTCCAGATTATTAAGTTTCCATACACTGGCAAGTTTATTCCAAACCTTTTGTCTTTCTTTCATTGGAAAATTTGCTGAATCAAGACCGAGAAGGTTTATACCGTTGATAATAAATGGAAAAACCGTAGTTGAAAGATTAGGTGAACCAACCAATCCACAAGACCCCACAGATCCACCAGGTTTACAGCCCTTAAGCAGTGTTGCCAGAGTATTTCCTCCAACAGTATCAATGGCACCTGCCCATTTTGGTTTGATAAGAGGACGACTAGAATCGTCATTAATAAAATCTCTATCAACCACTTCTGAAGCACCTAGGTTTTTCAAAAATTCATCAGCATTTTCTTTTCCTGATGAAGCAATAACCTGATATCCGGCCTTTGCCAGCATACCAACAGCCATGCTTCCTACACCTCCAGAAGCACCACTAACAGCGACTGATCCTTGGTCTGGACTTTGCCCCATCATTTCTAATTTATAGAGTCCTATTCCAGCAGTCAAACCAGCAGTTCCAATTATCATTGATTCTTTTAAACTAAGTCCTGAAGGAAGTTTAACCACCCAGGCTGAGGGAACCCTGATATATCCAGCGAATGCTCCATCCGTATTCATTCCTAGGTCATAACTTGTAACTAATACTTCATCACCTTCTTTGAAATCATTATTTTTGCTTTCTACAACTACCCCTGCACCATCTATTCCAGGAGTGTGTGGGTAATTTTTGGTAACCCCCTTATTGCCTGTTGAAGATAAGGCATCCTTGAAGTTGAGGGCAGCATAATGTATTTTAATAAGTACCTCTCCATCAGGAAGATCATCAATATTTCGTTCAATTATATTCCTATGAAATTTTCCCGATTCGTCTTCCGTTATTCTTAATGCTCTAAAAATTTTACTCATGTTGGGTTTGTTTTATTTTAATTATGTAATCCAATAATATCCGATAAATTATCAAAAGTAATCGTGTACTGCAATCCAAACGGATCAAAAACAGCATTAGGATTACGTTTAAGCCAAATCGTCTTCAAATCCATAGCTGCAGCTCCAATAATGTCAAATGAATTGGATGAAACTAGCCAAGTGTTCTCTTTAGAGGAAGACGATTTTTGAATTAATAACTCATAAACTTCAGGAGAAGGTTTAAAAGTTTGAACAGCATCCACACTTATTATTTGATCAAAATGTTGAATGATTTCAGCATGCTCAAAAAGTGAAATAAGATCCTCTTTCTTTCCATTCGAAAATGCGATGATTTCATGTCCTTTTTCTTTAAGCTTACTTAAACATGACTCACTTTCAACATATGCAGGAAGCTTACGGTACATCCCTAATAATTCTCCTTTTTGGCTTTCCGTTAATTTTGTTTTAAAAAAATCATCACAATATTTCAGTGCCTGTTTCGTACATTCACTAAAATGATTGAACTGCTTCATTGCAGCTTTTCGAAAAGAATATTCCAACTGTTTATCACGCCAAAGGTTATTGAATGACTGAGCTTTATTGCCAATCATACCTTCTAATACCTTACCGAGTGCCATTGGATCGATAAGTGTTCCGTAAATATCAAATGCGAAGGTCATGTTCTTTTCCTTATATCTCGACAACAAAAGAAATCTACTCCTAATTTTAAGCTGTTGCTTATTACAAGAGTAGATTTCTTCCTACTTCTTAGGAAGGCAGTGCCTAGTGATGCTACAACTTTATTAGATTCAGTCGTGATATCACTTATTAACTATCCAAGTGCATTCAAAGCCCTTTCAGTAAATACCTTAGCCAAATGAGCTCGGTATTTAGATGAGGCAAAGTTGTCACCCATTACTTCAACTCCGTCTACGGCATGTGCTGCTGCAGCTTTTGCATCTCCATTGTACGCACTCTCAACTGCTGAAGCCCGATAAGCACAACCTGCAACACCTGTAAGACCAACACTCACACCACTATCATTTTTGATGGCTGCACAACCTACTACAGCAAATCTACTTGCAGGTTGAGAGAATTTTAGATAAACGCCTCCGCTTGACTTTGGAACATGAACAGCGGTAATCATCTCATTGCTCTCTAGTGCAGTTTCAAATATACCCAAGAAGAAATCAGTTGCATCAATTGTTCGTTTACCACCACTTCCTTCTACCTCAATTTTAGCACCTGAAGCTAATATCACCGCAGGATAATCGGCAGCAGGGTCAGCATGTGCCAGACTACCACCAATAGTTCCTTTATTTCGAACTTGTATATCTCCAATTTCCTTCGCAGTCTGGGCGAGTACATTTACACCACCTTGTACAACTGAGGAAGTAGCAATTTGATGATGCGTACAATTTGCTCCAATAACAACATTGCTTCCATCTTCTGAAATGCTGTTTAATCCTGGTATTTTGCCAATGTCAACTACCACTTTAGGTTGATTTAGTCTTAGTTTCATTGTTGGAATCAAACTATGACCACCAGATAGTAATTGTGCTTCATCCCCATGTTTATCAAGTAGACCAAGAGCCTCACTAACAGAAGATGCTTTTATATATTCAAATTTTGCAGGTATCATATTTAAAATTTTATATCATTAATTGATTTAACTATTCATTGCCTCCCATACTCTTTCGGATGTAATTGGCATTTGTATGTCTTTCACTCCTCCAAGATGAGATATAGCATCCATAACAGCATTAGCTACTGCTGGTGTTGAGCCAATAGCTCCAGCTTCACCTGCTCCTTTTACTCCGAGAGGATTGTGAGGGCAGGGTGTAACTTTTCTATCCGTCTCAAAGAATGGAAAATCATCCGCTCTTGGCATAGCATAATCCATGAACGAACCCGTAATCATCTGACCATTTTCATCATAATCCACCCCTTCAAGCAATGCCTGACCTACTCCTTGTGCAACTCCACCATGAATCTGTCCTTCGACAATCATCGGGTTAATTACATTTCCAACGTCATCGCAGGCAATGAATCGTTTAAGGGTAACTTTTCCTGTATCCTTATCAATCTCAACAATGGCTATGTGAGTACCAAAAGGATAAGTAAAATTGGTAGGATCATAGAAACTTGAAAAGTCTAATCCAGGCTCTAGTCCTTCAGGATAATCATGCGGAACGTATGCAGTTAAAGACACATCACCAAAAGCAATTGATTTGTCCGTTCCCTTTACTGTCCATTTTCCTTCGGCATATTCTAAATCCTCTACAGCAGCTTCAAGCTTATGAGCAGCAATTTTTGCTCCTTTCTCCAAAATTTTGTCGAGACTTTTCATAATTGCTGATCCACCTACAGCAAGGCTTCTGGAACCATAAGTTCCCATACCAAATGCTACTTCATTAGTATCACCATGTATGATGTCAACATTTTCCATTGGTATACCCAAAGTGTCGGCAACAAACTGCGCATACGAAGTTTCATGCCCCTGTCCATGAGAATGTGATCCTGTAAATACACTAACAGATCCTGTAGGTTGTACACGTACATGGGCACTTTCATATAAGCCAGCACGGGCACCAAGTGATCCTACTACGGCAGAAGGTGCTATTCCACAAGCTTCTATGTAAGTAGAGAAACCTATACCTAGTAGTTTGCCATTTTTTCTAGACTCTTCCTGATCTTTTCGAAACTGATCATACCCCACCATTTCTAATGCACGATCCAGAGTTGCGTGATAATTACCACTATCATATTGAAGAGCCACCTGAGTTTGGTAACCTGGTTGGCTAACTCCATCAAAAGCAGGAATAAAATTGGTTTTTCTCAGTTCAACAGGATCAATTTGCATTTCTAGAGCAGCAGTATCCATTAAATGTTCTATCATATAGGTCATTTCTGGTCTACCTGCACCACGGTACGCATCTACCGGATTGGTATTTGTAAAAGTGGCTGTAACATCAATATTTATTAAAGGAGTGGTGTAACATCCTTGAGCCAAAGTTGCATGAAGGTAAGTGGGACATGCCGTAGAGAATGTAGATAAATAAGCGCCTAAATTAGCTTCAGAATGAACTCTGAATGCCACAATTTTTCCATTATTATCAAACCCCATTTCTGCAGTTGTAACATAGTCTCTACCATGAGCATCAGTAAGGAATGCTTCACTACGATCTGATGTCCATTTAATAGGTCTGCCAATTTGCTTAGATGCCCATGTGACCAAGGCTTCCTCAGAGTAGTGATAGATTTTACTACCGAATCCTCCACCTACGTCATGGCTTATCACACGAACTTTATGCTCTGGCAAACCAAGAACAAAAGCGCACATCAACAATCTGATCAGGTGCGGATTTTGTGTACTCGTATAAAGTGTATATTTATCAACGGTAACATCATAATCTGCTATATAGCTTCTGGGCTCTATTGCGTTAGGAGCTAAACGCTGATTCTTGAAATTCAACTTGGTTACATGACTTGCACCGTCTATTGCTGCATCAACTTCTTCCTTAGGATTTCCAAGTGCAAAGTCAAACACCACATTATTTGGAATGTCATCATGAACTTGAGGAGCTCCTGGCTGAACAGCTGCATTTGGATTGGTAACTGCTGGTAATTCCTCATAATCTACCTCTACCAATTCAGCTGCATCTCTAGCAGCTTGAAGTGTTTCTGCAATAACTGCAACTACATTTTCTCCAACATGTTTTGCTTTTCCTACTGCCAATAATGGATGAGGCGGTTCTTTCATTGTATCACCATTCTTGAAATTGACCTGCCATCCGCAGGGTACACCAAAATTGCCACAATCTTCACCAGTATATACTGCCACAACTCCAGGATGGGACAAAGCTGCCTTTGTATCAATACTGTTGATTTTTGCATGGGCATATGGACTTCTGACGAAAGCCAAATGCGTCATTTTTGGTAATACGATATCGTCTGTATATTTTCCTTTTCCCGTGATAAACCTATCGTCTTCACGTCTTTTTATGGATTGTCCTATATAATTACTCATAGTGATGTCGATTAGTTTGATTCAGCGGCATGCTGAATAGATTTAACAATATTATGATAGCCTGTACATCTACAGAAGTTACCTTCTAGTCCATGCCTAATTTCTTCCTCTGTAGGATTTGGGTTCTCGCTTAAAAGGTTTTCGGCAGTCATGATCATGCCTGGTGTGCAAAAACCACATTGAAGACCATGGTTTTCCTTGAATGAAGCTTGTAGTGGGTGCATCTCACCATTTTGAGAAAGGCCTTCAATAGTAGTGATATCACAACCATCTGCTTGTACAGCCAATATTGTACATGATTTAACCGCTTTACCATCCATTTTGATTGTGCAGGCACCACAGCTACTTGTATCGCAACCAACATGAGTGCCCGTAAGGAGCAATACCTCTCTGAGATAGGCAGCCAAAGACATCATTGGCTCTACATCACTGGTATGATCCTTACCATTGACTTTAAGATTAATTTTCATTAGATTTTAGTTTTATGATTATAGTAATTCGTGTTTTCTATATTAAAAAGTTTACCAAATTGAAAGATGGTTCACATTCTCTTACTCTAATTTTAAATGATAGTCTATCTTATTGTATTGTTAATTTCATTGTTTAATGTTTTGAAAAATTGTTTCGATAATGAACTGACAACTCCACCAATTATCCTTTGTCCCATCATGGCTAATTTTCCTGTAAGCTTTGCCTCGCCTTTGTATTCAATTTCAGTAGTATTCTCAAGTTTGTTTAACTGCATTTTAATTTCTGCAGACACATTTCCTATTTTACTTTTTTGATTGATAACGATTGTAGCATGCGTTTCATCCTTTATATCCTTTAGTTCTAATTCTCCTTCAAAACTACCGCTTACTGGACCTATTTTTATTTTTGAAATGGCTAGGTATTTGTCTTTATCGAGAGGTTGAAGATCAGAAATACCAGGAGTAATCCGTTTAAGTACTTCAGGATCCATCAGGTGATTCCAAACATTCTGAGCTGAAGCATCAATGGGGTACTTTCCTTTAATAATCATATTATTACAATTGGTAAAATCTAGTAGTTTAAATACTCTGCTGAACAGGTTTTGAACATAATCTTTTTTTTTGATATTAAAAAATATTCATAATGTTTATCATACTAAAAGTTAAAATAACTATTGTTATTAATTAAAATATCAGAAGAATATTTTGTGAAAATAAATAATTGAAGAACAAAAAATAGATATACCTATTAAGTATTCAAAAGATGCTTTCTCCTACCTGTTTTTAGATGTTTCATTGCACGTTTGAGACTTTCCAGATTATGAGCTGATTCAAAAACATCTATATATGGCATTGCTGATTGCAACCCGATTACGTCAGGAGAAAAATTGGGATTACCAGCTAAAGGATTTAACCAAATTACTTTTTTTGAACGTTTATAAATATCACGCATTGACTGCTTAAGCTCGGAAGAACCACCTGTATCCCATCCATCACTTAGAATAATAACAACCGTTTTTTTTGTTAGCAGTTTATGACCATATGAATTCACGAAATCTTGCATGCAGTTTCCAATTGTAGTTCCTCCCGACCAGTGTGGTACTCTTTCTGAAATGATTTCAAAAGCTTTGTTAAATTCATGATTGTCAAGTAATTCGGTAACTCGATGAACTGTTGTACTAAACACAAAAGTTTCTATTCGGTCATAGGAATTCTGAAATGCATAAATCAGATTGATAAAAAAACGACTATAGATATCCATTGATTTACTAACATCAGACAACAATACCAGCTTCAGTTTTTTATCTTTGGGTTCACTAAAATGCAGTTTCAAAATATCACCACCTAATCGCATATTTCTTGAAAAAGTTCTTTTTAAATCAAGATACCGATTTCTTTTTGATCTTTGCTTTAAACGACTTTTTTGATGAGCTAATTGTTTTGCCATTTTTCGCAGAAGTGCCATAATTAGCCTCATTTCATCTGTCGACATGTCTCCAAAGTTTTTATTTGTCAGCACTTCCAAGTTGCTATAAGCGGCAATATTTTTTTCTTCCTCGGGTTCGTTATTGAAGAGCCAACTTTTTAGTGTTTCTAATGATGGCTTTTGAACTGTTGGAACTTTGTCTTCATTGGGCTCAACTAATTCTTTGGTCTTGGAATCAACTGCTTTCTTTAGTTGCTCCCAAAATTCTTCGTACAAATCATCGAATTGCTCAAACTGCCATTTAGATTTGGCAAAGATGGATTTTAATGCAGTATGAAATGTATCTTTGTTTCCAATTGGAAGGAGGGTAAGAGCTATCAAAGCATCAGACTCTTCCTTAGTGCCAAGAACAAAACCTTTAGTTCTCAGGAATTTGCATAGCTGAACTAAGTTTCCTGATATTGTTGTTTGTCTTTGAACCAACATTGAATTAGCTCAAACGAGATACTACTCCAGTTTTTTCCAGAAGTTCTGAAAATGAATCTTGAGTGTGTCTAATATCCTGCCAATCCTTGAGGACTACACCAAGGGTGTCTTCAATAATTTGTTTATCAAGATGAGTGAAATGCATGGCAGTCAGGGCTTGCGCCCAATCCAATGTTTCAGCAATCCCTGGGGTTTTTTCCAATTTTAGCTTTCGAAGCTCTTCCATGAATGCACAAATTTGTTCTCCCAACTTTTGATCAAGACCAGGGATCTTGGTCTTTAAAATTGTCATTTCTTTTTCGAAATCAGGGTACTCAATCCAAAGATACAAGCACCTTCTTCGAATGGCCTCAGACAGTTCTCTTGTTCTGTTTCCCGTTAAAATAACGTGGGGTTTGCTCCTTGCTTTTATCGTACCAATTTCTGGAATACTTATCTGCCAATCAGATAGAACTTCCAGCAAAAAGCTTTCAAATTCTTCATCAGCTCGGTCAATTTCATCTATTAAAAGTACAGGTGGTTTTTCCCGACTAATTGCTTCTAATATCGGACGCTTAAGAAGAAATTTGTCTGAAAATATATCTTCTTCAAGCTTCTCTTTTGATACATTACCATTATCGTACATCTTCATATAAATTAGTTGATGCTGATAATTCCACTCATATAATGCGTGTGTTGCATCCAAACCTTCGTAACACTGAAGACGGATCAAGTCTGTGTCAAGTGCTTGAGCTAAAACTTTTGCTATCTCTGTTTTCCCAACCCCTGCAGGTCCTTCTATTAAGAGGGGTTTTTCAAGTTGCATTGATAGAAATACTGACATTTCTACTGATTTATCAGCGATATAAGCCTGATCTCTAAGTATTTTTCCGATTTTATTTAGATCAATTGACACGGTTCAAGGGGGTTCTTAATATTCAATTTTATTTAACCTTACTTTGCTAAGTTAATAACTTAGTATCGGTTTTGAGTCTATACAAATCGAAAAACATTGACAAGTAATTCAAACACAACAAAGTAGGATTAAATATAATAAATAATAATCCGTAGGATGAAATTAATAACCAACTAATACAAAAGCTCCCCAGAAGTAAGGAGAACTATATTTTTCCCTAAGTTTAATTTGAGCATCTAGAAATGCTCTTTTTTTATCATGAGTACTAAGGTAACCTTGGTAAAAGTACTGCATAAAAAGATTTGTGGACTCATCACTTACTTTCCATAAACTCATTAATACTGAATTTGCTCCTGCAGTTTGTATTGATCTTTGTAAACCATAAACACCCTCACCAGATGAAATTACACCAAGACCTGTTTCACAAGCGGATAAAATCACCATATCAGTGTTGTTTAAATCAAGGTTCATTACTTCGTTGGCTGTTAATATTCCATCTTGGAAATCTCTTCCATTACTTAGTTCATTTAGCTCATACAGTACAGTTTCATTATTGTACCCATACGAGGCACTGGTAAAAAGAAGCCCACTCAAATCAAGCATATCTTCTCCAGAATCTAAAAAACCTTCTTTACTTTTATTCTTTTTTGGCGGTGTAAAAAAACCATGAGTTGCAATATGGATGATGTTAGGAGAAAAGGACATGTCATTAATGTTTTTTACTATTCCTTCAGTGGCCTCAATATCTAAATAAATAGTGGTTTCATGATTTTGATCCTGAATTAAGGAATCTATTGCCATTACTTCAGCACGTGTGCCTGGTAATAATCCAACTCCATTTGGACCTATAAGTGCGTTACTAGAACGTGAACCCATAGATGATAGCGCATTTGTATATATGCCACTATTGGTAAATGCATCATTTCCTTTTTCATTAATTGATTTGTGATTATAATTTGGATACCCTAGTAGAAAATAATTTTCGTCTCTTGATATTGATGATTTTTTCTTTTTAGCACCTTCAATATCCTTTAAATTACCAAGTAAAATAACATCTATTTCATCAACTAAATATACTTTATCCTCAGTATTATAAAGCGTATTTAAACTAACCTGATTGTAAATCCCATCTAATGATATATATGCTGTTTTGATGTTTTTTATTTTTTGAATTTTTGAAAATGCTCCCCAGAAATCCTGATATGATTTTGCATTATCTAATTTATATTGAATAGTGCTTCTGTAATATTTAATTCCACCTGATTCAAGGTATTTTCCATCCCCTAATACAATTGGTGTAGGGTATTTTTTAGTATTATTAGTAATTAACAGCCCTAAATAGGTGGAAGAATCTTCAAATAGCCCACCATTAGAAGGGTTAAAAAAGGGTATTCTAATAATTTCAAATGCGCACTCACCTTTCTTGAGAAAATATTTAATGTCCAGCCAAGTTTTTCTTAAATCGGTAAGGTCTGATGAACTTTCACCTAATTGAATACGTAAAGACAATTCTTTTTCCAAATAGTTAGCTGCTTTTTCAAGACTATCAGCATTCACACCATACATATTTAATATTTCTTCCGAATCAATTTTTCTAGTTTTTTGTAAACGTTCTCGTGTAAGTAGCCATTGGTTATAAGTATCTTTTAAATCATTATCTTTTGATACTTTTTCACGCATTTGCTTTGTGGAATTAAAAAGTAAACCTTTTGAAATCAGTTGATTATCAAATATTTCAGCATATAGACTCTTGTTTTTTTCTCCATTTTGTAAAACAAATGAATTGAACTTGTCGAAATACTCTTTTATACCTTGGTAAAATAATTTTTTTTCTTCCTCACTTAAAAAAGCAAATTGGGTTTGGTATTGCCTTTTATATAAGTACAAACTTTTTAAGAAATATGTTTTGGCTTTATGAATGTCACCATTGGCCCAATAAATTAAGCTCAAACTAGTTAGGCTTTGTAAATGTTCTGGGTGTTCATAATCCATTATGTTAGATCGAATATCAAGTGCCAATTTCTGCTGTTCTATAGCAAGGGCGTAATTTCCTTCTGCATAACTCGAATTAGAAAGTAATTCATAAAATCGAGCTAATAGATAATGTTCAGTACCAATTTGAATTTTGAAATCAGAAATAGTTGTATTTAGAAGTTTGTTTGCTTCACTAAATTTTTCTTTATATATAAGAAAGTTGGCTTGTAATTCATTTAATTTAAGTGAGTAAACTGAAGTCTTCAATAAATTGGTTTCAATACTTTTAATTGCAGCATACGTAGTTTTAAAATCGTCCCATTTTCCCACATTTTTATAGAGATCCAAATAAACTAATTGTATTTTTTGGAATTCAAAATGAGAAGGAGGGTAGCTGTCACTGATGGATTTTGCAACTTCTTTGAGCAACTCATCTGCCTTGCGGAAATTTTGTAATCGAATTTGAAGTTTGGCAAACTCAATATTTAACTTGTTAGCAACTTTGAGTTTGTCAGTTTTAACATCGCCTAAAATTTTTCTAGCTTGCCTAAAATAATTTTCTGCTTGGGTATATTTTCCATTTTCGGTAAAAATAGAGGCCATGTCAGTAATTATATTGGCATTTTCTAACGAGAATAAATCTACCTCATTTGAAATATTGTATGCTTCAATGAGTATCCCTTCTGCAGTGGCAAGATCACCAATTATGCCAATATATTTTCCATGATTTGATAACGCCAAGGCATGTTCTAAACTTCGTTTGCCGAATATGCTTTTTGAAACATCTACGTTATTACTAAATATTTTTCCAGCAAGAGTATAATTTCCTACTTCAAAAGCTTGCTTTGATAATTGAACGGATTGATTATAAAAGTCTAAAGATTTAGCACCTTTTTTATTTTCTACTAGTATTAATAATTTTTTATCTACTTCGAAAGCATTCAAATAGGCGTTTTCTGTGATAAATTTCGCTCTGTATTCAATGAGTTTTTTATGTTCAAGATCATAACTCTCGGTATTAGTTATATCTATTAGATATTGATCTAATAATGGAGATTCATTAAATCTGATATTGTTTTTTATATATTGAGCATTACCAAATGTAACAGATAATATTACTAGAGATATTACGAATATGTTTTTCACTTTCTTGTGAATTTATAAGTTAATGTTACACTTTTATCCTTCCCATTATCATGCTGAATAGCCTCGTTTTCACCTCGGATATACCCATCATCATAACCAACCCAAAAGCCACTATTAAATACTACGTCTGCAAGATTTGGGTCATAGATATTAAAAAATGTATCAGTATAATAAAAACCGTAAAACAAAACGAAAATATAATCGTATGAATCCCAATAGGTGTCGAAGTATCCATCATAAAAACCAATGGTTTCTCCAATATCATACCCATCATCGTATGCAAATCCATCATCCACATAAATATCATTATAATAAGTAGCATCCCAAGTAGCTTGGTATTCAGCAGGGTATACGAAATTTTCTATATTGATGTCAGAATATTCGTGATTAACTACCATGGTCAAGGTTAAGTTGTTTTCATCAATATCATCTACAAACATATAAGAATCCAATCCAGAATAGTATCTATCAAAGTGTAGAATTTGATCACCTTCAACATTAATATGTGATTCCCAAGTACCAAATATTTTCCAAGAAGCAGTGTCTAAAGTTTCATTTACTAATTCACCAGCAAAAGCAAATGCCAATTGTTCATTAAAAGATGGATCAGCATCAGAACCAACGATGTATAACCCTTCAGGTAGAAATTCAATTTCTTCACCATATACAGGTATGTTTTCCTCATGAATTATTTCTGTTTCATTTTGGTATGTGAAGGAATATAGTTCTTCTAACACCCAAACTCCTGAAATGTCTTGTTTGATACTAGGAGGTTCATCAGTTTCACAAGAAGATAAGATGATACTTAAAGAAGCTATTATACTGATTGTTACAATAAAACTTTTCATAATTAAAATTTAAATTGAATGCCGCTTAAAAATCTAATTGGGTCTTGAGGAGTAATCGGAAGACCCTCTTCATTTCCTGCATATACATTGTAGTACCTGTTATCCAATACGTTATTTATTTTCAAATAAAAGGTCATGCTATTTTCTCCTCTGCTAAAGAATTTATATCTAAAGTTTAAGTTAAGTAGGTCATACCCAAAGTAGTTGTCATAATTAAACCCTGTAACATCTTTGATATTTGATCTTGAATGGTCTTTGTTAATGTATTGTAAAGAGAGGCTCAATCTGCTAATAATAATATCTACCCCACCTTTTAAAGTAAGGTAAGATTGGTAAAACAAATAATCATATTCATTTGGTACATCATTCTCTGAACCAAAGTTGGAATATCCTCCATCTATTAAGGCGAAGCCAATGTAAGGGTTGAATCTAAATTTATTACGTGTATAGAGATAATTGAGTTTAGTTGTTACCCCATAAAATTCTGAAGTACCTTCATTTACTGAACTTTCTTGTTTTGTACCATATATGTCTTCCATTCCTAAAGGAGGATCAAAAGCATTGCCATATGGGTTAATGAGGTTAGTTACTTGTGTATAGAACGCATTTGTAGAAAAACTAAAATTAGAAGTAATGAAGTAGTTGATAGAAACTTCACTAGTTGTAAGTTGTTCTGGCTCAAGGTCTGGGTTTGGAAATCGGAAATAATCAGCTCCAAATTCGCCAGTTTGATTATCATATAAATAAAATGCACCAGCTTGTGAAAAAGATTTTGCAGGGCTTGGAGCTAGAAAGGATGTACCCATTAATGCTTTTATGTGGAGTTGTCTGGCTGGTTTTATTACTACACCTATTCTAGGATTAATAGTTGATCCATATCTTGTATTATAGTCATAACGTGCACCAAGTGTAAAATCCCATGCCTTACTTGCAGCCCAATTGGCTTGTAAATAAAAGCCATAATTCTGATAATTTATTTGATACAATTGTTGGCGAACAGCCAATGAATCATTGAACCCTACACCTTCTTCATAGTTTGGATATCCTCCTGCCCCCATGTAGTATATAGGCTGTGTTGATAGTGGTTGGTTTTGATCAATTGGAGTAGGCGATGGAGCTGTCCGTGGTAAACTTGATATATTTTCGAAAGAAATACCTGTTGTTATTGACCATTTTTTAGAAGCTTCTACTTGAAATTGTTCTTGAATTTTTGTACTTTGAGAATATGTATATACATATCCTCGTTGCCACCTTGAGGCTGCACTGGCAAAGTGACTTAGGGGGTCTATTTCAAAATTGCTATAATTAATATTTGAACTCAAGTTCCATTTTTTGTTGGGTGACGTATACCGGTGTTGAATATAAAATACATTCAAATCTGTTTTCATATACGCTTCTTTATCATAAGCTGTGAATTTTGGGTTTACACCATAGGAACTACTGTGTTTTTCGGAATTTTGAATAAACCCAACAGAAAAATCTTTGTAACCCAATTCTAAATTTACTGCATATGCAGTAGTTGGCATTTCAAACTCTTGAGATATTGATGCTCCTTCAAAACGAGACCCACCATTTTCTTCGAAGAATTTAACATTATATACCGATGGATAATAAGGAGATTCTACCACATTGCCATAATCTTTAAACTGGTTGTTGTACCATGCAAAATTATTGGGGTATAAGTTCTGATAATCGGGTTCTGCCGTTTGGTAGTAGTTTCCAGATAGAGTAATTTTTAGTTGCTCGGCACGAGTAGCTGCTAAAAAAGATGTGTTGGTCGTATTGTAATTTCCTCCTCCTGCTTTAATGTATCCACCTTCAAACGATTCGTCTTCTTGGTTTTTGGTTATAATATTGATAATACCTGAAAAGGCATCAACCCCATATAACGCAGAGGCAGGGCCTAAAATAACTTCTACACGTTTCACATTAATTAAACTGTAATTTTGACCAAGCGTGTAAAAATCTCCAGTAGCTGGGGTAATTCTAATCCCATTTTGAAGAATTAAGAATTTTTCACTCCCTGGAATCCCTCGAAAGGTGACCATATGTCTATACTCTGGATTTGAGTTTGTTTGTATCTCAACTTCAGGTATAGTATTAATAAGTTCAAGTAAATTATTAAAACCTCTCACCTCTATTTGTTCTTCTGTGAAAACATAAGCATTAGCTGGAGCTTCTAATACACTTTGTTTCTTTTGAGATGCCGATACCATACCTACATTCATAATTTCCTCAAGCGAAACATCAAAAAGCTTGTATATTTCTTCATCATCCACCGCATTGTTTTTTTGTGACCAAGATTTTAAAGGAAGTAAAAAAATCAAAAATAGTATTGAACTCAGTTTATATGTTTTCATAATATTATTTAAACTTAAAATAGTTAGCAGGATGTACTTTAACTATGCTCCATAAATATCTAATATTAATATTTAATTATAGTAATTTTATAACATCTTAATTAGGGTTTCCTTAAAAATAAGTCTCCATATCCATTCATTATTTGATAAATAATCTAAAGAAGAGTATGTTTATTATTTTCTAACATTCTTATGTTAACATTTCGAATGTTAAGTCTTTAGCTATTTTTAACACAAAATTAATATTGAATAGTGACGAAAAAAATACCTCAAATTAGGTAATTTATGTTTGTTGAGTTTCATCTTTTGTCATAAGGATAGATTCAAAAAAACTTTTTAAGTTACCAGTTTTTAAGAGGATAAAAACACATATTAAAAGTACTGTGTAAAACGCAGAGACTAATACAAAACCTAGATAGCTGCTTTCTAATATTTCATTTAGATGTAGAGCAACAGCTATACTGAGAAATAATGTTACTAACCCTAAAAAAATCAGAATAACCAAATAAGCTACCATTTGAGCCAGTATTTTTGATAGGTGTTCAGCCATATCTAGCTTAAACAATTCTAGTTTTACCTTTATGTAACCTGATAGTGCTTCCTTAAGCTTATTTATGTTAAACAAAACGCTTCATTTCAAAATGTTAAATTATTATACAGAGGATTTTTTTAGAGATTTACAGTGCAATGAGATTAAATTAAAAAATGAGAATTGGAAATATTTAACATCTTAGTTCTTGCTGATATTTGTAATACTTAGGTATTAATAATAATATTAAGATTTGAAAGTATTGAAAATTTAATAAACTATCACATTATGTCATCAGAGAATGTTAATAATACTGACACAAATCTTTCTAAGGCCGCTTACCTTCTTATCATATTTGTTGCGACAACGGTAATATTGGTGTACTCCGAAGAATACATGATTCCATTTATTATAGCTCTATTTTTATGGTTTATCATTCATGAGTTGAGAGAAAATTTGCAAATGATACCTTTTATTAGAGACCGATTTCCCATTTGGTTTCAAAGCCTTATAGCTTTTGCTATTATTAATGTGGTCATCTTTTTAATTGCTGATATGATCTATGTCAATTTGAGTTATCTTAGTGAATCATTGGAGCTTTATGAGAGTAATATTTTACTAGCCATGAGTAAGTTAGATGTGCTAGTTGGTATGAACCTTTCTTCTCAAGCCTCTTCTTATTTCTCAGGCATAGATTATAACAAGTTAATAGGTTCTTTTATTGATACTGCTACAGTGTTATTTGGAGACGGATTTCTTATATTGATTTATGTAATTTTTCTTTTGGTAGAAGAGAATATTTTCCCATTAAAGTTAAAAGCTTTTTATCCTGATAGAAAGAAACAAGTTGAGGTTTCCAAGTTGTTTCGTAAAATGGATAAGAACATTGGTCAATATTTAAGATTGAAAACTTTAGTGAGTTTCATTACAGGGTTGTTAAGTTATATAGTTCTTTTAGCATTTGGAATTGATGCTCCATTATTTTGGGCATTGATTATTTTTGTACTCAATTTTATACCTACAGTAGGATCTTTGATAGCAACATTTTTTCCTGCAATTTTTGCTGTGCTTCAATTTGGAGAATTAGCACCATTTATATATGTTATGTTGAGTGTAGGAATCATACAGGTTGTGGTTGGGAATATTATTGAACCAAAATTGATGGGGAATTCCCTCAATTTGAGTTCCCTAGTAGTTATACTCTCTTTAACAATTTGGGGAGGTATTTGGGGTGTCATGGGTATGATGCTCAGTGTACCTATCACTGTAATGATTATAGTTATTTTTGAAGAAATTCCTTCTCTTAAATTTATTGCTATCGCTTTAAGTGAAAAGGGTGAAATAAAGGACAAAAAAAATGGAGCTATTTCGAATACTAAAGTGTAAGAAGCAAAAAGAAGTCTGTATTTATAATTGGAGGTTTTTATGAAGGTCTTTGTTCTTCGACATGGTCAGTGTCAAACATGAGAAATAACGACTTCGTAGTTTGTTGTACTATTTTTCAATAATAACAATTAAGGCTTCATGTAAGTAATAAACCATATATTTTTCGATTGAACACTTAAAATGCTACATTGTAGTATCATTATTTGTTTCTACAATGAATAAAATTAGTATTAAGGTAAAACATTATTTTAATGGTGGCTTTGTCTACCTCGGTTTATTGTTTGGCATTATAGGTGTTATTTTTTTGGTTTTCGAACCTATCTTTTTTGTAATACTTATTTTTCTTTCTGTTATAATATACTCCACTGCTTATAAATTGGATATTTATAAAGATGAATGTATTTATCATGATTACTTATGGTTTCTTGGAATGAAGAGAGGGAAGAAATATGATTTCAATACAATTGATAAGTTAATTATAGACAGAGAAACTAATAAACAACGTCTCAACTCAAGGGGATCAAGTACGGTTATTGAATTTGATTTGTATAAAGGATTTGTAGTATTTGATGAAGATATAAAAGTCCAAATAGGAGAGTCAAAAAGAAAAAGAAAAATAGAAAAACGTATATCAAAGCTTAAAAAAGAGCTAGATATACCAGTTATGGATATTACAGATAGATAGCTTATATGAGACGAAAGGAAATAGGTAGCACTATTTTTTGTTTAACAGCTTTCCCATTTTGCTTTCCTGGATTCCATTTTGGAGCATCTGATAATATTTTTAGTGCAATAGCATCACATTCAGGATGTATACCTTTTAGTACTTTAGTATTTGAAATAGTTCCATTTTTTTCAATGATAAATTCTACATATACACGCCCTTCAATATTCTTCTCTCTAGCAGTTTTAGGATATGAGATGTTTCTTGATATGTATTCATAAAAGGTAGTCATTCCCCCATCAGGAAAGGCTGGTTGTTCAACAATTGTAAACACTTCATCACTGGTAGAAATATTTGTGTTAGCAGTATTGTTAGGCAAAGAGTTTTCGGTTTTCCAATTATTTGTTTTTTCTACAGAAAATGACATCGTAAATAACATAAAAGAAAAAACCATTGCTATAATTATGTATCGATAAAACGGAGTAGGTTTGCTATGAGTGTTTAGCATATTAATACGTTTAATAATATCAATAGATTTAAAGGAATGAGCAATTGAGATTCCTTGTGGCAATAAGGCTTGTTTAGCTAAAAGTTTAGTATAGCTATTTAACTCATCAAAGGCATTGTAATCAGCAATATATTCATGTATGTCAGTTAAACTCTTTTTAAAGAACCAAATGATGGGATTAAACCAAAATATAGTTTGAAAAATGACTGTCAATATAACATCTATAGTATGATTCTCCTTTATATGTATTTGTTCATGTTTTATAATTTGAGTTTTGTCGCTTGAAGATAATTGCTGAGTATTATCCCATAAAATGTATTTATAAAAAGAAGAAGTAGGTATTTTCCCGTTAGTATCAATGATATAATAACCATTGTTTTTAGTACTGTGCTTTTTGTTTTTATAGATGAATTTCAGAATACTTGATAATTGGTAAGCAAATCGGACAATAATGTAAATTGCCCCCAATCCATAAATAATGTAAAATAAGTTAAGCCAATTTGTAGCTGATTTAGGTATCTCCTGTTCAAAAACAATTACTTCTGGCATTATGAAAATGGAAGAATTTATAGGTACACTACTATTTATTGAAAGTGAAAACATTTTTATTAATGGTAAAACCATTGAAAGAAGCAGTGTGACTAATAAATAAAATCTATTGAACTGAAAACAATGTTGATTTTTTAATATTATTAAATAGAACGAATAGAAAAATATTAGGCAAATGCTCGATTTTAGAAGATAGTTAAAAAATTCAATAGCTTGCATAGCTTATTTTTTAATGTCTTTTTCGATGTATTTCATTAGCTCCTCAATTTGGTTCACATCCATGTCATTTTGTTTGGCAAAGAATGATACTAATTTTTGAAAAGATCCACCAAAATAGCTGCCTACAAAGTTGTTTAAATAAAATTTACTGTATTCACTCTTGCTAATAACAGGAAAATACTCATGTGTTTTACCATAGGCTTTATAATCTACAAAACCTTTTTTTTCTAAAATTCGAACAATAGTTGATACAGTATTATAAGCTGGTTTAGGATCAGCAAACTCTGCTAGAATATCTTTTACAAATGCTTTATTCAGCTTCCATAGTATTTGCATTACTTGATCTTCAGCTTTTGTTAGCTCTTTTAGCTCTTTATTATTCATATTACTTGACACTATATACTTGCACAAGTATATAACAATAGCACGATTTTATCAACTATATTCATAGTTGTATTTGTCTATTTGTTTTTACCAAGATTAAATTCAATGGGTAGCACTATTTTTTGGCTAACCAATATACCATTATGTTTAGCTGGATTCCAATCTCCAGCATTTTGCATAGCCTCTATGGCAACATTGTCACATCCTGAGCCTATCCCTTTAAGTACTTTTAATTGTGTTACTTTACCTTTTTTGTCAATAATAAACTCTACAAACACTTTTCCTTCAATACCTTTCTCCTCAGCTTCTTTTGGATAGTTTATTAAAGACCCAATATGGATATAGAATTCAGACATTGACATATTAGGAGATGCAGGGTCAGAAACTATGGTAAATATTTCCTCTTCTTTAATATTTTCTCCTAATTCGAAATTTATTGGTAGCACTATTTTTTGACTAACTATTTTGCCGTTATGTTTAGCTGGATTCCAATCCTCGACATTTTGCATAGCTTCTAAAGCGGCATTGTCACATCCTGAGCCTATTCCTTTAAGTACCTTTAATTGTGTTACTTCACCTTTTTTATTAATAATAAACTCTACAAACACTTTCCCTTCAATGCCTTTCTTTTTAGCTTCTTTGGGATATTTTATAATAGACCCAATATGGTTATAGAAATCTGTCATTGACATATTAGGAGATGCAGGGTCAGATACTATGG
>JAOUKH010000043.1 GCA_029882685.1 Cyclobacteriaceae bacterium | reverse complement strand
AGCACCTTGGTTAGATGTAATAGTGAAACTAGAAAAATTATTAACTCCAACAGTGGCAACAGTTTGAGTAGACACACAACCATTTTCCGTAACCGTTAAAGTGATGGTTTTTACCCCTCCTGCCGACCAATTAAGGGTATAATTTTGTGTACCTCCAGTTTGTGAAGCTACTGCCCCATCAAAATTCCAATTAAAAGTAGCCGTTAAGGGGTCTGCTGTACCTGTGTAGGTAACTGCTAAATCATCTTGGATACATACACCTGTAGGCAAGGAAAAAGTCGATGTTGGGGTTGGGTTAATAGTAATGGTATTGGATGTTGTAGTAGAACAACCATTTTCCGTAACCGTTAATGAGACTGTTTTTGTAGTAACAATAAGGTCATTCCACACTACATTATAATTTTGCCCACCAATATTAGTGGCTGTTCCTCCATCAAAATCCCATGTATATGTAGCAGCAGCAGTACCAGTTCCAGTGTAACTTATCGCAGCAGGAAGCAGAGTACAAACCGATGTAGGTAAAGAAAAAGTAGATGTAGGAATATCATAAATCTGAACACTGACGAGAGTATCTGAAGAACACCCATTTTCTGTAACACGCAATGCAACATTTTTAGTACCACTGGAATTCCAAGTAACATCATAAGTTTCACCAATGGTATTTACAGTACTTCCTCCTGCAAAATTCCAATCAAAAGTTGCCGTTGAAATGTCGGCTGATCCTGTATACGTAACCGTTAAATTATCTTGGACACAAGCTCCTATAGGTATGGTAAAAGTAGGTGTAGGAATAGGGTAAATTGTAATAGTATTGATTGTAGTGGATGAACATCCATTTTCAGTTACGGTTAGGGAAATCGTTTTTGTAGTCGTAATAAGGTCATTCCACGCTACATTATAATTTTGTCCACCAACATTAGTGGCTGTTCCTCCATCAAAATCCCATGTATATGTAGCAGCAGAAGTACCCGTTCCGGTATAACTTATTGCAGCAGGGAGCAGGGTACAGACAGATGTAGGTAAAGAAAAAGTAGACGTAGGAATATCATAGATCTGAACATTTAGAAAAGCATCTGTAAAACAACCATTTTCGGTTACACGTAACGTTACATTTTTAGTGCCAATGGAATTCCAAGTAACATCATAGGTTTCACCAATGGTATTTACAGCACTTCCACCTGCAAAGTTCCAATCAAAAGTAGCAGCTAGAATATCAGCATTACCAACATAACTAAGGGTTACAGGACTATTAACACAGGCTGGAGTACTTGCTGTAATTGCTACAATTGGAAATTGAACTACATTTACAGTAAGACTATCTCTTAACTTAAAACATTTTCTATCGCAGGGTGATTGAATAGTGGATTCCACCCAGTAGACTGTTGTATCTAACGGACTAACAATTATCGATGTTGTTGTCTCACCTGTACTCCAATTATAAGTACCATCGCCACCAGACGCAGTAAGGGTTATTGTTTCACCAAAACATATCGTACTGTCAGGAGTAGCAGTAATTAACATATCAGACTTGATTTGACTTTCTGAAAAAAGGTTATCAATTTGGGTGGCATCAAGGGCTTCACCGTAAAACCTTAAATAATCTATTTTACCAGAAGCATTCTCATCTTTATAAAAAGGATCTCCTCCTGAGTTATCTTCAAAAATTTTAAAATCATTTAATAATTCGGTACTATTATCCGTAGGTATTCTAATTTCTTCATTTCCATTCAGGTAGATAATTATCTCTGGAGGAACAACTGTTCCATCTCTTGAAATTGATATGTTCATCCATTCACCTTCATTTACTACAGTAGTACCTGAATCTAGTACTAATTGGCTATTATCTGATTGAAATACTAATCTACCTTCAGGGGAAAGGTAAAGACCTGCATCATTTTCAGATTTAAACCTTAAAATTCTTCTTCTTCCTGATGGACTTGATGATAGACTCGTAAATTGAAAATATAATTCAAGGGAATAGGTTTGAGTAGGTAAATTATTCTTAGACAAACTAAGACCATCACCTTGTCCAAAAACATAAACAGAATCTGTACCGTAACATATACCAGCACCTGACTCATAAGTGCCTAAATTATTGAGTTCTCCCAAATCAGCAATACCAACAGAAGGATCATCATTAACCAATGAACCATCAAAATTGTAACAAGCTACAGGAAAAGGCGTTACCTGTGATACTGCATCTAAAACAGGGAAAATAATTAAACTAATCAAGGAAAATACAACACATATTTTCTTTATCATAAAAAAATGGTTACAGTGTATAAATACAAAAATCGTAAATTATACCTTTAATAATAAACCAAATCTACTATAAAAGTTACAAGCATTAGTTTATTAATGTGAACACAAGTAAGTAATCATTAGAACTGTTCAGATTGTTGGGCTGATCAGCTATTATAAATGTAATAATATACTGTCAGTTAACCAAACTGTTATTTTAAGATCATAAACGGTTTTTGTTTCCTATTATTATCAATGTGGTTTATAAAATTTACTACTTATTTCTTAAACGCCTTCGTTACAACGATAACGAGGAAAAATAATATATGATAGGGATTATTTCAGTAGTAGATTTATTAATTATTACCTCACTTCAAATATTCGAGGTTTTGATTTATTACTTTCCAGTCCAGATTCAGATATAGCCACAATTTCAAAAGTATATATGCCAGGATCAAGAATTGATAGAACATGCTGTCTAATTCCTCCCTCTAATATTGATTCATTCATAATAATTTCTCCATTTTGATATAATCTGAACCCAGCAAGATCAGCTATATCAGTAGGATATTTCCAATTTAAAGTAATCGTATTATTATCTTGCTCTACTGGCCATATATTAATAAATGGTAAAGATTTTGAAGGTACGATAACACTAATTTTATCACTCAACGGACTTTCTTGATAATTGTCATTTACCGCACTAATTGCAAAAGAATACTTTGATGATAAATTTTTAAAAACAACATATTCAACATTTTCAGTAGTTATTTTACCTAAACTATTGTCTTTTACTACATGATCATCATTAGGGTGACTTGTGTACAAGTAATATTCTTTAACTTCATTAGCATTAATAAATGGCTTATCCCATTTCAATATGATTTTTACATTAGCACCTTCATTTACTATTTCTGCACTTATGTTTTGCGGTGCTGAAGGTTTCGTCTGTTTTTGATGAAAAAATATTTTACGATTACTCCACAATTTCTGATCATCTGACCTTACAGCAATTACCTTAAAATGGTAATAATTATCATCGGGAGTAGGTAATCCATCAAAACTGAATGACCTAACATTAGGTGATAGTAATTCGCTTATATCAACAAACATATTATCATCTTGCTTTTTTTGAACGTAAAACCCTTTGATATAAGATTCGTTATCGGAATCAAATTTCCAATTTAATTGTATCTTATTAGTTAAATATTGAGGATTTTGAAGTGTTGGAGTTACCATTTCTGGTATTTCCATGACTGGTTCAACTTTAATTTCATTGAAGTCACCACTTGTATTAAAAATAGTATTTGGAGCTGCTGCATAAGTATATTTCTTATCTAAATCCACATCAACATCTTTAAAATAAAGTGTGGATTTAGCCTCTCTTATAGAAATCCAAATGGGTTTATTATTTAGTTTTTTAAACTTATTATTCTCTTCTTTTCTAAATATATTGAAGCCATTTAGTATGCCATAATCCTTATAATTTTGAACATCCACTTCCCAAGTAAGTTCAATGATTTTTCTATTTTTATTAGTTCTAGAGCGACCATCCATAGGTATTTGTATTGATGGATTTGTTCCATAATCCCAATGAAATGTAGCCTCAGGATTATTCTCTTCTCCCATATCACTTAGAAGAAATAAACCATACTCATATTCTTCTGAAGAATGGGGTATTTGCTGATCCACATATCCAAAACCTGCAATCAATGCAAGGTCATAATCAGAATTTAAAATCAACGAAATTCCTTTAAGCGTATTATTATCACCTAGTAGTTCTATTAGATTGGTAGATTCAATTGCCTTTAATTGACCTGATTGAATATGTTTCGCTCTTTTATTTTTAAGAGCATTAATATCATTACTACTTAAACCTATATTTTCTAATGACTTATCTAAACTTGTAGAAGGCACTATTACTTTATCATTTAACAAAATCCATTCTCCATTCCTAGTTCTTCGTTTGATATTGACTCCTATTACGTTCTGAGGCCAAGTATTTTTTGGTATCCAAAAAAGTCGAACTTCATCTTTTCTTCCTTCTCCCAAAAACATAAAATCTTGTGCTGTTACATAATCTGATATTACGATGGCAAGCAGAAAGATTATAAACCTTACATGTCTCATTTAAAATGTTTTTATAATTGAAATCGTCTCTTCAAAATCTACTAAAGTACTTTGCACTACTATTTTTGCATCTCCAGCCAATAATCCTTGTTCATTCTGATAACTCACTTTAGCATTACAGTCTACAGAGGCTGAACCTTCTATCGACCCAAGTCTATTAGACACCAATAAAGTTCCATTTCCAAAAACATGTACTCCGAAATTTCCTGAAAAGCCAGCTTTATCTAAATTGGCACTAATCTGAGAATTAAATCCAAGTTCTAATTCTCCATTAACATCTGCTAGCGTCCAATCGTAGCTAAAAGATTTATGATAGTAATAACTTGCCTGACCGCTCAAATATCCAGAAATAGAATTATCTGAATTAGACAATGAGGTGTTTCCTACAAATGAAATCACCTTAAACATACTTGCTCTAACACCACCATCTACACTCCATTCTTCATTCGCCATAGCAAAATTTATACTAGCTGGAGAGTTGGTTTTAAATACCATTCCTGTACTTGCTGGTATGCTAATATCTGTACTTAGCGTTCCATCAACACTGTTATCAGGCATGTAATAGTTTACATTAAAATCTGATTCTATTACAGGGTTATTTCTAGGAGCCTTAATATTCCCGAATAGAGATAATTGTAGCTTATCGTTACCAAATTGAACTACAGTTGTTCCCTCAGCAGCAAACGTTTTTCCTACATCGGAAATCCCAAGTGTAAGTCCAAGAAGGTAATTCCCCTGCTTAGGATTACCAGTTATGTTACCACCTGTGAAATTCAAATAGTAATTATATCCCAATTGCCCTCCCACTTTTGTTAATTGAAGCCCTGTTGGGCCAAGTGGTATTCCATTCTTTCCTTCGGCAGTCATACGGAGATAGCCATAAGTATAAGTCTCTTCTGCACCAAAATCCAATTCTCCTCCTAAGCTAATTAGTTTTATATCTCCATTAAATTTTCCTTTAAAACCATTATCCTTGAAAGTTGCATCGAAATTCATGGTAATCATTGGCTTATTAAGATTACCTTTTATTCGACCTACACTAATATCTCCATCACTGTTAATGATAAAATTCTGCACAGCTAATTTACCAGCAGATTCAATTTCTACTTTTGCATTTATGCTCAGGTTACTATTAGCATATTTTGATTTTTCGAGTTCAAACTCAAATCCTTTATAGCCTACCACACCGTTTGCTTGCAACTCTTTTAATTCACCTTGCTCCAACTTAAAAGAAGAAATATTTATTGAAGCATCAAAATCATTATGTTTAGCTTTTAAAGAACCCTCTATTTTAGTTAACTCAAGATCCGATGTAAAATCAGCATTTAGATTTAAATCTTCTAAAGTCATCCCAAATGCAGATAAATTAGAATCATCCGAGAGTACTTCAGCATTAAAGTTACCAGTTTCAGAATATTTAAGGTCGATAAAAACATTTCCTTCAACCCCTTTAATATTTGAGATATTTACTTTCCCAGCTCCATTATTAACTTTAAAAGTGCTTATATCATTTAAATTCACAACTACATCAAGCTCTAATTTTTCAAGTGTAACTTCAAAGGCACCAGTAGAGTATGATACTTTTTCGTTTGCAATTATTTTTCCTGCTAAATTAAGTTCTGAATCTATTTTCATCCCTTTCAATGAAGCAAGTACTTTGTCGTTTTTTTCAACAAATAAGTTCATGTTTTTAATCCCTCCAAAATCAAAATCACCACTGAAATCATCTCCTTTTAAAAAGGAAAAAGAAAACTCACCTGAAATCCCTTTTTTTAGTCTTACTAATTCCCCTAACTGTTTATCCTGATCCAAAGAAGCTAATAAAGTCACTTTACTCCCTTCTCCTATTTGGATATTTCCAATGTCATCAGCCGTTCCTGTTAAATACTCTTGATCTGTTACTATGCTTAAATCAACATCTTTAACAGCAGCTTGTATAGAATATAATTCACCTATAGGGATGTTAGCCCCTTCTATGACTAAGGAAATATCTCGGTATTTTTCTCTTGACCCTCTTTTACTAAATTTGAGTAGAGCAGATCCAATATTTTTTTCAATTTCTTTTCCTCTAGCACTCTTCATTTTTAATTTAAAAGCTGCTTCAGCTTCGTATTCATCCCAAGTAGAATTTTTCGTTCGTTCTGCTTCGGCTGTAAGTGCAACAGCCAACGGGCCAAATTGATAAGCACCTGAAATATTAGCTTGATATTCTCCCAGAACAATATTTCCAGATCGATCAATAGTAAATTCACTAATTGATGCGGCTATTGCCATTCCTTCTGTCTCTACTTCAACACTTGCATCAATAACCAATTTATCTAATTCGGAATTATAGGATATTTTAGTGATTTCAATTTCTAATTGATCATAAACTATTCGACCATTGCCATTTATTTTAATGAGCTTCCCATTGATCACTTCAAAATCATTGATTCCAATTGCCACATCAAAATCATTATGTTTTACATCAAACCCACCACTAATTTCCGTAACATCAAATTTATCATTCAATAAAGCCCGAACATTGAGTTTAGATATGGTTAGCCCATAACCTGATAAGTTACTGGATTTAACCTCGGAAGTAATAATACCATTTACTATTTCTATACCTAACGTAAGGTTTCCATCAATACCATCAATTTCCGAAATAATAAGCTCTCCACCACCCGATTTTAGATTCGCACCATTCTCTAATGATAAATCAATTTCAGCAAACAATTCATTAACATCCACTTTTATGCCTGAAGAACTATATGAAATAACATCTGAAGCCACCTCTATGCGACCGTTCAACGTTCCTTCATTGTTAAGAAAGGCATCTGTTATAGATCCGAATACAACATCATTCTTAGTTATATCTATATTAATATCCTTAATTCCTCCAAAATCAAATATCCCTTCAAATGATGAATTATTACTAAATGAAAATGAAAAATCTCCACTTATACCTTCTCTAACTTTAATTATATCCGTTATTTGTTTTTCCTGTTTTAGTAATGCACTCAAATCAATATCTCCAGATAATTTTCCTTCATGATCTATTAGGAGATTGATTTTTTTAATTCTTGTTTCTAAAAACTTAATAGCACCTATATCAAGACCCTCTGAGTCTTGCCAATTGATCTCAACATCCTTATAATTATTGTTTTCACAGTGTTTTTTAAATGACATTAAAGCCCCATCAATGGTCACCTCTTTTGATATTTCATATTGCCCCATCAACGACATAATAAAAGATACTTCCACATTTTCAAAAGAACAATATCCTTCTGAATCTGTTTGTACTGATTGTGGTTCTGAAACAAATTTTATACTTAGAGGTCCGAAAACCATATCTGCATCTGCAATTGAGTTTGTTGCTGAATTACCTGACACATCAGTAGAAGAAGATTGACTGTTAGTAGAGCTTACCACTGCACCACCTGATATTGATGTAGAATTACCATTTGAATCTATTATTGTTACTTCTTCATTTGCATCAATGGTAATACTTTCTCCTTGAATGGTTGTCACAATCAAGTTCCCATCAGTATCAGTAAACATAGTATCAATTGGAGAATTTAAACTAATTGTATCTAGCGAAATTGAGCTACTAACTTCCTCAGAATTACCCTCTTCAACTACTTCATCCTCTCCCATCTCAGATTCTTCTTCATCAGTTGTGTTATCAGACATCATTCTACTGTTAGGATCCCAATACGTATATACATTACCATCAATTATTCTATAGTCAGTATTCACTTTAATATTTTCGAATACAGTACGTACCTTTACAAAATTCAGAAAAGGAAGTTGTGCTTTTCCTCCACCACTATATATTCCATTAGCTCCTGTAACACTATCGATCTTCACATCAAAATCACCCGCGTATATGTAATCACCAGGAGACAATTTTTCAATTAACTCTTTATTATTCAAATCAAAAGCAGGCACTTGGTTTCCACATGCAAATTCGTCTTGCTTTTTTTCTAATGTTTTAGCTTTAAACAACTCTGTGAATTCACTCATATAAGAAGTACACTCACTCATAATTTGGTATTCGTATTCTGTATCTGGTTTCAAAGAGTTAATAGTGAAATCTGTAAAATAGGTATCATTTTCAAACCACTCCGCATCTGGATCATTAGCTTCACGATAACTTACTATGTAAGCAGTATGCTGAAACTCTCCTGTCCATGATAATTTTATTCTGCTACTACTTGCACTCTCTAGTTTTATTTCTGTGGGAGGACTACACGTATCCCCAAACGTAAAGCTATGTACTTGGCTATAGCCATTATTTTTAAACAAATCGAGTTCATCAATCCCTACTATACTTTTTGCACGAACTTGAAAAGCATATGATCGACCTGGCACTAGAGCAGGTTCTGCAATTCCGTAGATTAAACTTGTACTTTGAGTAGTACTCTCAAAAAAGGTATTGGAAGTTCTCATGGCATCATTAGCCTCAACAATTGACGGGGTGCCTTCTTTCCATATTTCTACCATTTTAAACTCGTATTCAGTATTAAAAGCAGAATTAGGAGAGCCAGTATGCCTTGGTGTCCATTGAAAAACTATGTTTTGAGGGTATTGTGCTATTACCTTTTCATATTGCTTAGGTACATTAATGATAGGTGGGTCATTAAGAATTAGCCATGCAACTGCAGTACCTGAATTAGAAATTTTCACTCCCCGATTGTATTCCAATACTTCAATTGTAAATCTATATACTCCTTCGGGTAATGCCCCTGTTTGTAGAAATTGTCTCTTTGTAATTCCTATAAAATCGAGATTATCAGGATTAAAATAATCTACCAAATCAGTGCTTATCAATCTTTCAGGTAAACCACCTTGTATAAATAATGCTGGAGGTAAGTAAGAAGGCTTTGTTTGTAGTGTAATTCCTTGTCCCTCTATTTTCACTCTTAATTTCACTTTAAGCTCTACTCTATTAATGTCTCGTAACAAAATGGTTACTGCTAATCGATCTGTTCCTGGTGCTACATAATCAGCTAAATGAATAGAATATGGAGGTATTAATTGTGTAGATACTTGTACAGGAAAAGTTTGAGAATAAGAAAATTTAATTCCTACTAATAGTACAAATAGTATGGTGAGTGTTTTTTTCAATATTTTTTATTTCTCATTTTAAAAATTATAGTTATATCCAAGCGTAGTAGTAAATTCTGTAAAATCAGTAGTAGCCGATTCCACACTACTTGTATTCCTATTTACCATAATCATACTTAGGTTAATATTATGTTTTTTCTTAATCGAATATGTTCCTGTTAAACGAAAATTCATTACCTGATTTAGCCTCACATTATTGCTATAACTGTTATTCATTGACGATGAAAAAATAGCCTTTACTTTCTTCTGTAAAAATGATTTACTAACAGCTAAAGTTGGTCCTAGTGTTGCTGAATTAATATCTCCTGACTTATTTTTATTATAGTTAAAAGCTACAGTAATGTTTGTATTCTTAGGTACAAGATTCATGTTGTACGAAGCATTCGCACTGTAGAATTGTGACCCACTTGATTGCTCTATTCCCCCTTGTTCATCAGCTGCATCTTGAAATGACAAATTTAAGTTAAGGTTTTGTCGTCTTTCCTCATTCGTAGAAATAATATAGCCTGCATTCAAGTTTGCATTTTGAGATATTTGTGTGAAATTCAATGTATCTAAATTATCATAAGGAGTTAATTGGTTTATATCCACAAACTGTGACCTAATATTAGTGTAGCTTTGAAAATTGGAATATGATCCTGATAAATTTAATTTTTGATTTACAGCATAAGCAATATTTGTAGACCCTACCCACCTACTTAAAGTGCTTACTTTATTTTTTTCTAAATTATCTCGTTGCTTCCCCACATTTACACTTACATTTACTTTACCTGAAAAAAAGGCTATGGTTGCATTAGCCGTTATATTTTCCAAGTCATTATTAAAATAATAAGCTCCTAATGTTCTGTATTCTGGATCTATACGTTCATATCCTATTCCAAGTGAATAAATATCTTCCTTATAGGTTAAAGTAGATTTTATGGCGTTATAATAATTGGAAGTTGTTTTGGGTGTAAAAACATCTCCAGCATAGTTAAATAAATTTTCTTTAACAAGAGTAGTTTTTTGTGCTCTAACGTCTCTGGTAAGTCCACTAGAAGCAAACTCAATATTAAAGGCAACCTTACCAAACAAAGATTTACCACCTGAAACACTCATCACTAAGTTTTCTTCAGGTAACACACCCTCTTCTTCGGGAACATAACTTATTGAGTTTACATCATCCTTAGCTCCAAAGAGTATTACCGAAATATAATCACTTCCATCACCATAAGTAGCTTTAAATCCATACCCCATACGCTTAAAATAAGGTATTACTGTTTCTTCACTTAAACTATCCATTTCTACAGCTTTTTGTAATCTGCCGTACATGGCACTAAACTTAAACTTTCCCTCCGGAGTTAAATCCACACCTACTCCCTGAAATAAATGTCCACTAAGTGTATATGGAGAAAATGACATACTCACATAGCCCATATGCCCAGTCACCCATTTATAGGAGGGGTGAAGTCCGTATTGGTTAAAAGGTTGCTGAAATGTACTATTCTGATTGGAATAAGTAAATGATAATGGAACATTCCAACCATAAATGTTGAAGTTCATATTTCCAGAAAAGAAATAATTGTAGGGGTCTCTTCTTGCATCAATTCCACTTGCTGTATACAATACTTGACTAGTAGAAATACCTCCTGTAATTTTTATAGGGTTCTCACTACCAATTAGTTCTAAATTTTGAGCTTCTATATTTTTAATAGAAATCAAAGTAAACCCCAACAATAACAACAGTACATATACCTTCTGAATACTCAATAAATAATATTTTACAAATGCTTAATAGTACTAAAAGATTTAAATATATACTATTTTAATTATAAATCTGAAAAAATATCATAAATATATTACTACATTATTTTATAGAAAATTTAGAATTATGTCATTAATGATCGATGATGTTTGCATAATAAATCAATGCAAATAGTAAATCACATTTTATGTTTAAACAAAAAAGAGACTGCCCTTTTGAGACAGCCTCTTTTTTTCAATTTGCTAAATTATTCTTTCTATCTCAAGAATAACAATTCTCTGTACTTCACTAAAGGCCAGTCTTCATCATCTATTAGCAATTCCAATTTATCAGCTGCATATCTGATTTTCTCGAAATAAGTTTCCTTAATATTATCACAATAAGCAACAGCACGATCTTTAACATCTTCAATTTTATTAATTCGCTTTCGCTCCTCAATCATATTAGATACTTCTGAGTTAATCGTATTTATATATCCAGATATTTCTTTGATACTATTTACAACATCAGTGTTATCAATTCCCAGTCCTTTAAGACCGTTGGCATTATTAATCAATTTATTCTGATAGGCCACTGCAGTAGGAATAATATGATTCAATGCCAAATCACCCATAACACGTGCTTCAATCTGTATTTTCATCATGTAGTTTTCAAGCTTAATTTCCTGTCGAGCTTCGTTTTCTACTTCTGACATAACTCCAAATCGAGCAAATAATTCTTTAGATTCCTTAGACAAATAAGCAGAAATAGCATTAGGAGTACTCTTTACATTACTCAATCCTCTTTTTTCTGCTTCCTTAACCCATTCATCAGAGTAACCATCTCCTTCAAATCTGATAGCTTTTGACTCAGTAATATACCTTCTTAATACTTTAACAATCGCAATTCGTTTTTCCTCTCCTTTTTCGATCATTTTATCTACCTCATCTGCAAATTTCGTAAGTTGATCTGCAACAATAGTATTAAGTACAGTCATTGGAGAAGCACAATTATCACTTGATCCTACTGCTCTAAACTCAAATTTATTACCTGTAAAGGCAAAAGGTGAGGTTCTATTTCTATCAGTATTGTCGAGAATAATTTCAGGAATGTTATCAATCCCTAATTTCATGTACATGTTATCACCTTTCTCAACATTGATATTTCCTTTACTTTCTAACTCATCAAGGACATTGCTCAACTTCGAACCAATAAATACAGAAACAATTGCTGGAGGAGCCTCATTTGCTCCTAACCTATGATCATTACCAGATGTAGCAATACTAGCCCTCAACAAATCTGCATGTTCATGAACTGCCTTAATAGTACTGATAAAAAATGTTAGAAATTGTAGATTCTCTCTAGCACTACTACTTGGCTGAAATAAATTAACTCCAGAATTAGTAATTAATGACCAGTTATTATGCTTTCCACTTCCATTTAGTCCTGCAAAAGGTTTTTCATGAAATAGCACTTTCAAATCATGACGTTCAGACACACGACTCATTACATCCATCAATAACTGATTATGATCACTAGCAACATTAATTTCTTCAAACAAAGGAGCTACTTCGAACTGACTAGGAGCTACTTCATTATGTCTTGTACTTACGGGTATTCCTAACTTCAGACATTGAATCTCAAAATCTTTCATAAAGTCGTACACTCTAGAAGGGATACTGCCAAAATAATGATCATCTAATTGCTGACCCCTAGCTGGATTATGTCCAAACACAGTTCTACCTGCCATTACTAAATCTGGTCTTGCAGCATAAAGAGCTTTATCAACAACAAAATACTCTTGTTCTACACCCAACGATGCTTTAACACTATTTACATTCCTATCAAAATAATTACACACTCGAACTGCAGCACTATCAATTGCTTCAACCGCTTTTAATAATGGCGCCTTATTATCTAAAGCTTCACCTGTATAAGCTACAAAAATGGTTGGAATACACAGTGTTCTACCATAAATAAACATTGGTGAACTAGGATCCCATGCAGTATATCCTCTTGCCTCAAAAGTACTTCTTATACCTCCATTAGGAAATGATGAAGCATCTGGTTCCTGTTGTACTAATGCACTACCTCTAAATTTTTCCAACCCTGAAGATGCATCAAAAAAAGAATCATGCTTTTCAGCAGTTGATCCAGTTAAAGGTTGAAACCAATGAGTATAATGAGTAATTCCTTTATTCATTGCCCAAGTTTTAGCTGCGGCTGCAACCTCACTAGCTGTATCGATATTAATTTTTTTTCCTTTTTTTATTGCACTACTCACTACTTTGAATACTTCAGATGAAAGAGTAGCCTTCATTTGTTCAAGACCGAAAACATCCTGCCCAAAATAATCAGAAATTTTATCCGATGGAGCTGGTAATGCTTTTACTTCTTTCCTATCACTAACCTGATCAAGTGCTTTAAATCGTAAATGTGTCATAATAAGTTTATTATTTTATAGAATCGATGCAAAAGTAAGATATTTTTTTAAATATAGATCTAAAACAACCCTATTATATTAGATTTTATGTTAAAAAATTAAAAATTGGTTATTTTTTTACCCCAAAACGTGTAAAAAAGTTGTTATTTATAAATCGTTTTGCAATCCACAAATTAGAACTATCTTGCAAACTAAATTGTCTGTTTGAATATTTGTTATGAAAAAACACAATCCATCACAATTGTTTTATAAAGTATATATCATCCTGTTTTCTATAGGAATATTATCGCTATTTTTTATCGAGAAAGGTGATATGGTAATATTAATTAATGGATTTAACAACCCGTTTTCTGACCTTTTTTTTAAGTATGTCACTTATATAGGTGACGGTATTTTGTTTGTACCATTGATATTGGGGCTAGTGTTTATCAGATATTCTTTTGCCATCATGGGTACTATCATTGCCGTTTCACATGGACTATTATTATCATTACTTAAAAAAATTATTTTTAAAGGTGAACCCAGACCTACAGCATATTTTGAAGATACAAGCATGCTTCATTTTGTTGAAGGTGTAAAAGTACACACCAGCAATTCTTTTCCCTCTGGTCATACGGCTACTGCTTTTGCCTTCTGCCTTTTTCTTACATTTCTCGTAAATCGAAAATCTTGGAGTAGTATATTTCTTGTATTAGCATTATTAGCTGGATATTCCAGAATATATTTACTACAGCACTTTTATATGGATGTAGTTGTAGGAGGATTTATAGGCACATTAGTCACTATTATAACGTGGAAATTATTTGAAATAAAAAATATTCCTGACTGGATGAATAAAAAGTTGAAACTTAATAATAGTTAATCTACTAGTTAAAGTTTAAAAAATGAAGATCTTGATAACAAGTAGTAGCTTAGATAATAAATAACGGCAAATAATACTGGTGCCAATATTAACCAAACTATCACCCCTAGTATATTTGCATATCCTAATTTTATTACTACCTGAAAAGCATTTTCTTTTATCATTTCTATTATTTCGTCTGAGGAAAATGACAAAGGGTTATCATCAAACAAATATATTCCTGTTTTAACAAATGGAATAAATAATAATATCTGTAGTGGGTACACAGCATAATTCATTATCTGTATCACCCCCATATTAAGCCTAAAAACAATAGCAACTATTGCACATAGCAATGTAGTAATTCCCACAAAAGGAATTACTCCCAATACAAAACCAAAAGCAATACACATCGCTATTTTATCAGGTGAGATTCCTTCTTTCAAAAAACCTAAAATAGGTTGGAAAATTTTTCTATTAAAAAATTGCTTCATTTTATAAAGTATGTAATAAGGGTTACATTATTTCTAAGCAACTATTAATCAATTATTTAAGATAATGACCAAAAACATGATACTTTTTGACAAAAATAGAGTTAACATTTTACATCAAAGAACTAAAAATCAAATCAAAAATAATAAACTAAAAAATTTAAATATTTTTCAACCTATGTAAAACATAAAATGATCAAAACCGTTATTAAAAATGAACTTTAAGATAAGTCAATTTTTTGAACTAAAAAGTTCGCAAGGTTAAGTTTAGGTTTTTAAGAAGAAGGGCTATAATGCCCTTTTTCTTTAATGAAAAATTTGATAAACACTTTCCTATTACACATCTATATAGTAACTTCTAATTAGCATACTTTACACCATATTCCTTTATTAAGTCCCTTTATAATTTTGAACAACCAACCTAAAGGAGTGGGTAATTATAATAATTGCAGAAATTAAAAATTTAAATATATTTTTTAATAGAATTAGAATATTAACCTAAAATTAGATAGTTTAGAAATCCATTTTATTTAAAATAACTTTGTAAAAGATAAGTAATATGAAAAGTTTAAGATTGTTATTCCCAAATTTTTTAGTCATTCTACTAATAGTAGTATTGGCATCGTGTGGGCAAAAGTCGAATGAAAACTCCAATGAAAGTAATGGGGAAGAGTTTGAACAAGCTGAAACCGAAGTGATCGATCAAATAGAATCTATTGTGTATGATATCCCACCTCCATCTGAAATCCCTTTTATTCTAGAAGCTACAGGTGCAGAATATAATGAGTCGTTGATAAATGATATCCGTAAAATTGATAGTTATGAAATCACTAATGATATTGCCGCTATGAATTTAGGTGTTTACTCAACAGATATGGGTTACCTAATATCTTACGATAAGGTTCAAGAAGCCCTTAATTACCTTTCTTCCACCAAAAATTTAGCCGATCACCTTGGAGTTACAGCTTCAGTAAATGTAGAATTACTTAAAAGATTTGAGGACAATCTAGCTAATAAAGACTCATTAGCATATATACTTAATGAAGCTATCGATGAAACTGACAATTTTTTACAAAACAACAACAGAAATAGAATTGCAGCTTTGTTAATTGCGGGAAGTTTTATAGAAGGTCTATATATTTCAACTGAGTTAATTAGAACATATCCAAAAGACTTACTACCAGATGATGTTCGTAATTTGGTGCTTACTCCTATTATCAGAGCAATATTAGAACAAGAAAAATCATTGGATAATTTAATCAGCCTAATGGAAACCATCAATCAGGAAAATCCAGTTGGAAGCATTAAAAATCACTTAACAGATTTAAAAGCACTATATTCTGAACTTGATATTCAAAAACAAATTGAAGAAAGCCGTCCTGACATGGTAATTAATGACACTACCTTAATTGGTATTACTGAAAAAGTAGCCACTATTAGGAATTCTATAACTGAATAAATTATTATTGAAACAATAAAAAAGCCGATATATATCGGCTTTTTTATTGTTTCATATTCTTATTTTCAGTGTTTTTTCTCGAAAAATCTCAACTTAAGTAATAGATTTATCAGACACATTACTTAATTTATAGGTCAATCTAACTTAAATACTTATGAGCGAGGCCTTACTTAAAGCTATCATCAAGCTATTTGCTATAGTAGCTAAAGAAGATACCGTAACAGAACATGAACGTGTTCAAATACAAAATTTCCTTACTGAACACTTAAATGCTAATGCGGTAGCAGGTTATTTGAAGCAGTTCGATGATTATTGCGATTCTCTGCCTAGTGGCAAAAACCATGATGAAGACGAAGAACAACGCAACATCATTACTATATGCTCAGAAATCAATAGAGAGCTTACTCAACAACAAAAAATTGTAATCATTATTGAGTTAATTGCCATTATCCTTGCCGATGGTGAAATATCTCAAAGAGAGAAAGAATTATTAGATTCTATTGCTAATGCTTTCAATATTTCTAATGAAGAAATAGATCTTATTAAGTCATTTGTAGTTGGGCGTACTCCACAAGAATTAAATTTTGACAACATATTAATTGTTAATAATAAAACTCCAAAAGATGGATGGTTCAAGCACTTATTGCGATCTAATATTCATGGTTTTGTAGCTATTCTTTATCTAGAAAATGTTGACTCTTACTTTATTAAGTATTTGGGAAACAATGATCTATTTCTAAATGGTATTCCTGTGAAAACAGAAAAAATATTAGCTTTTTCTACTGGAAGTACAATTAGAGATAATAAAATGAAACCTATTTATTACAGTGATGTAATAAGTAGTTTCATGAAAAGTGGTAACGAAACTAGAATAACATTCGAAGCCAATGACATTTATTACAAGTTTAAAAATGGAAAATTAGGATTACGTGAAATTAACATAGCAGAAGAGTCCGGCAAGCTAATAGGGATTATGGGTGCTAGTGGCTCAGGAAAATCGACATTACTCAATGTACTTAATGGTCAAGAATCTCCCTTTTCTGGCGAAGTCTTAATAAATGGAATTAATATCCATAAAGAAAAAGACAAAATTGAAGGTGTTATTGGCTTTGTACCACAGGATGATTTACTTATTGAAGATTTAACTGTACACCAAAACCTATTCTATGCTGCTAGGCTTTGCTTTGATCATCTATCTCATACAGAAATTGAAGCACTTGTTGAAAAAACATTAAATAGCCTCGGACTTACAGAAACCAAAGATTTAAAAGTAGGGTCTCCACTGGAAAAAACAATTAGTGGTGGTCAGCGAAAACGACTAAATATTGGGTTAGAATTACTTAGAGAACCTTCCGTTCTTTTCTGTGATGAACCAACATCTGGTCTTTCATCTCGTGATTCAGAAAACATTATGGATTTACTTAAAGAACTTTCTCTTAAAGGAAAGCTCATATTCGTAGTTATCCATCAACCATCATCTGACATTTTTAAAATGTTTGACAAGCTGTTTATTCTAGATGTTGGTGGGTATCAGATCTATTATGGCAACCCTGTTGAAGCTGTCGTCTATTTCAAGACAATCATTAAAATGATTAATAGTGAAAAGGGCGAATGCGTAGAGTGTGGTAATGTTAATCCAGAGCAAATTTTCAATATCATAGAAACCAAAGTCGTAAATGAATATGGCAGATTTACCGATGAACGTAAAATATCATCAGAACAATGGCAAAATCATTACAAAGAAAATGGCGCTACAGAAAAAATAAAAACATCTTCTACTCAGCCACCTTCATCACTGTCTATTCCTAATAAGTTTCTTCAAACACATATTTTCGCAATGCGAGACATTTTTAGCAAACTGAGCAATCGACAGTATTTGCTAATCAACTTACTTGAAGCACCAGTATTGGCATTTATCTTGGCTTATATTGTCCGTTATTTCAATATTAGTGATAATATTAATGCAGAATATTTATTTAGCAAAAATCCGAATATTCCTGCTTATCTATTTATGAGCATTATTGTGTCTCTTTTTATGGGGCTTACAGTAAGTGCAGAAGAAATTATTAGAGATAGAAAAATTCTTAAACGAGAGGCCTTTCTCAACCTAAGCAGAAGTAGTTATCTACTTTCAAAAATTTCAATCTTATTTATTCTTTCTGCGATTCAAACATTAACATTTGTATTAATAGGTAATTTTATTCTTGATATAAAAGGAATGACTTTAGCCTATTGGTTAATACTTTTTTCAACATCTTGTTTAGCTAATTTAATTGGGTTAAATATATCCTCCGCATTTAACTCAGCCGTAACTATTTATATCCTTATTCCTATATTACTCATTCCACAGCTTATTTTAAGTGGTGTAGTAGTACGATTTGACAAACTTAACCCAAGCCTGAGTAGTGATAGTACTGTTCCTTTTGTTGGTGAATTAATGGCTTCAAGGTGGGCGCTAGAAGCAGCAATTGTGCATCAATTTAAAAGCAATGAATATGAAAAACACTTTTACACTTATGATAAAATCATGGCCGATGCTGATTATATGAAGGTTTATTACATTCCCACCATCGAATCAAAACTTCAGTACTGTCTAAATAATTATCGAAACCCAGATGAAGAAACTAAATCACAGATTAAAGCTAATTTAAAACTATTACGCAATGAAATCACCAAGGAATTAAACTATGTTGGTGGAGATAAGTTTTCGAGAATCAATGATTTATATTTAGAAAAATTTGATTCAGCACTTTATCAGGAGGCAAATGAATTTCTTGAAACACTCAGAAAATTTTATGTTAATCGCTATAACAAGGCAGATGCTTTTAAAGAAAATATTATTCAGGAAATGATTCAAACACCAGAAAAAAAAGCTGATTTCGACTTGTTAAAGTCACAGTATTATAATGAAAGTGTTGCAGTATTAGTGAAAAATCAAAATGAACCACATAGAATTATTGAACAAGATGGGATTTTAGTACGTAAAATTTTTCCTATTTATATGACTCCTCATCCACATGGAATGTTCGATTTTAGAGATCAATTTTATGTTCCTCAAAAACATTTTATGGGAAGGCATTTTGACACATTCTATTTTAATGTATTTATTATATGGCTCATGACAATTGGATTTATGATTACATTATATTTTGACGTGTTGCGTAAATTTATCTATATCATTGGTAATATTTCCGACAATATGAAACGTTGATAATAAACCTGTTATATTAAGAACATCTACGATATTACCGTATTTGTAATTATATTAATCAATCTATGTTTTTCTTTTTATCTAAAACTATCTACTTCATTGTTATGCCCTTACCATTGGTCATAACAATGATTACCCTTTCTTTTTTTATAAGTAAGAAGATCTTAAAAAAACGATTAAGGATTATAGCCATTTTACTTCTAGTCTTTTTTTCCAATCCCTATTTTGCCAACAAAGCTATAAAAGCTTGGGAAGGGTCGCCCACTCCAATAGCTGATATTGAACATCATGAAATAGGAATAGTACTAACTGGTATTACCAACAGGTATAAACGACCTTTAGATAGAGTATATTTCGAACATGGGGCAGACAGGCTACTACATGCAATGCAACTTTATAAACTTGGGAAAATTGATAAAATTTTAATAAGTGGAGGGTCTGGTAAATTAATAGACAATGTAGATGACATTAAAGAAGCTGATGAACTGGCAAAAGTATTGCTACTTACTGGTGTTCCTCAAGAAGATATTTTAATAGAAAGAGAATCAAGAAATACTTATGAAAGTGCAGTAAATTGTGTTAAAATAATTAAAAACATACAACCAAATAAGGTTTTGCTCATAACTTCTGCTTTTCATCTTACACGTTCGGGTTTATGCTTTAAAAAACAGAATATCATTTTCACTTCTTTTGGAACAGATTATTATTCTCGCGATGAACTTAGTTACCTTGATGATTACATAACTCCTGACCCAAATGCTATTGAAAAGTGGAATAAAATAATTAAAGAATTATTAGGAATAATAGCTTACAAACTAATGGGTTACATATAGAAAATTAAACGTTATTATTGCAGTTCCATATCAATCTATACTAAAATTGCATTTGCTTGTTCAAGTCTATTTTAAAAGAATTAACAATATCCATATCAGACACATATTTAGACCACAAATAACCTAAAAATACTTTATCTGACTGCATATTAATTAATTCCTCCAACGAATGGTATTTTAATCCGTTATAGTTTTTAGCTAAATAGGTGTCATTTCTAACTAGAAAATCACTATATATATTCAATAATACTGTAGATGTAAATTGTTCATCATAGTATACTGAAACAGTTGAAAGCAATTGTTTGTTTTTTATTGAATTTTCTGAAATATTGGTATAATGGACAAAATGGTTGCTAATTTTAATAAACATTTTCCATGTGGACAAAATGGTTGCTGCTTTTTTCGTACTAACTATTTTACTTATCAAATCGATATTATCTTTACAAAATCAAGTCAAA
>JAOUKH010000209.1 GCA_029882685.1 Cyclobacteriaceae bacterium | reverse complement strand
TGCTACTCCTAGAGGAATTGCTAGATCAATAATAAAAACAATTATTAATAATACTATTGCTTGAATTAACGAATTACTAAAGGTGTTTATTTTTTTCATTAAATTTTTTAGCACACAGCTAAATATACCTCTTAGAAAAAAACATTTTTTCTATTATATGAAGTCAATATAGCAAATGATAATGATTTTCTTAAAATAATTCTTTTTGTTATCATTAACCTTTTATCTCTTCAACTCTATTTCACGCTTTATAATGATCAAACAGACTTCCAATAAAGAACTCTCAGGAATAACCGTAGCTCAAAATCTAAGACAATCAACCCAACTCAATCATGGGAACTTCCATTAATAACAATTGAGAGCCTTCATTAGCCGAAATGTTTATCTCGTTTATTTCCCAGAGAGCATACCCATCACGTGTGTTTAATTGCTGATCTTCAATAGTTATTTCACCCTTCAGCACAAAAGCATAAACACCATGATTATTGCCATTTAAATGGTACTGAGTATGAGTATGTTTTGAAAAACTTCCCATACTGAACCATGCCTCTTGTTGTATCCATACACCTTGATCGTGTTCATTAGGAGATAGAATTTGTGTTAGCTCATTCTCTTTAATAAGATTTGCAATACTTATTTGATTATACCTAGGCGTTACATTTTGCTTATTAGGAATAACCCAAATTTGCAAAAATTTAACTTCTTGATCATTATTTCTGTTTTTCTCGCTATGGGTTACTCCAGTACCAGCACTCATTACCTGTATATCTCCTTGCTGAATAACAGATATAGTTCCCATACTATCTTTATGCTCTAAATCTCCCTCCAGCGGGATAGAAATTATTTCCATATTATTATGTGGGTGAGTACCAAATCCCATTGATGGTGCTACTGTATCATCATTTAAAACTCGTAAAGCCCCGAAATGAATTCTTTCAGCATTAAAATAATCTGCAAAACTAAATGTATGACGAGAATCTAACCAACCATGATTAGCATGCCCTCTTGAATTGGCGGTATGCAAAATTGTTTTCATAAATAACGTTTAATTGCTATCGAATATTCGGTATAATTAATTATGTGACAAATATGATAAATGAATATTTCACATTCTGGACAAACGTATATAAGCTCCAAGGGTTATTCATAGTATAAAAAACACCCCTTGAAGCATATATTTTAAGCTGTTAGAGGTAAGAACTAGTTTTTCACTGAACTTAATGCATACCAATCAATTTTGCGAGAGAGGTACATCGTAACTCCTAATACAACAAATAGTCCTACACTTCCAACCAATAAAGAGTAATCTTGTAATTGAAGTATTACATAAATAAATCCAAAAATGAGTGCAAGAAAACTTGCTAATAAAGTAGTTAATTTTTTGCTATTGAAAATCACAGAAGAATAACCTACAATAAGGGAAATCACCATTATTGAGGAAATTAAATAAGCAGAATCAAAGCCAAAATGTTCCGTTATAGATAATAAAAGTGTATAAAACAAACTTAATGACAACCCTATTAGGATATATTGAAAAGGGTGAATTTTTCTCTTATTTAAAATTTCAAAAAAGAAATACACCAAAAAAGTAAGTGTAATGATAAGTATGGCATATTTAGCGGAACGCATGTTTTTTTGGTAATGATTCACAGGCATAAATAAGTCCACACCAAACTCACTCCCATAAGTATTATGAATATCACCTAACCATTGCTGAGGGTAGTTTCTATTAAAATCGAAGACATTCCATTCGGCTTCAAAACCTTCCTCAGTAATTTCATGATGATCAGGAATATATCTTCCATTAAAGCTAGGGTCAGTCCAAGTAGAAGTTACTTTAACATTCGTTTTTTTGCCTAAAGGAACAAAATTTAATTTTTCGCTTCCATTTAGGTTTATATCAAATGAAAACTCTGCTGAACTTCCTTCAAGTAAACTTACTTTGGAATTGACCCCTGAGGTTAGGATATCGTTATTAGTAAGGCCAGGCTCAAACGGGTGAGATTCTTTGTTCCATTTTAGTAATATTACATCTTTTATTCCTACCATATCAGGAATGCCCAAAGACACAAAAGCATCTTCCCATTGAATGTGTTGAGGATTAATTTTAAATGCATTTAAATCAGGTGGCGTAAAATCCCCAGCAATATTCACACGTGTGTTGTATAAAGGTATTTCATAAATACCACGCTTTCTGATTTCAGGATTAACAATACTACTAATGCGTAAATTTTCAGGTAAAAAATGAGCATAATTGGTGTGTTCATATACCTCTTTGTCAACATCAGTAGTATAGGTTTTATACGGAATAGTTAGAATAGGCCCTGTAATGGTCTGTTGTCCACCCCATTTTTCACTTACCTCTCTTACTGCATCATATCTATATCCTTCTCGTTCACTAATTAATGTACGTACCTGCGAAACAGGAATTAGTAATAATAAAATAAGAATAGAAATAGAGAATAACTTTAATGTAATTGAGCTTTTAATAGATTTCCCAATTCTTTCAAATGTGTTGTTTGTACTGTTTTCCATTAGTTTTTGTTTATATTCACTTTGAGTCTCAAAGTGAATGGTTAAAAAAATTATTTATTATTATTTATAATGTGTTCAAGGGCATTAATATGAGCCTTGAAAGCAATTTTTCCTTCATTAACTATATGGTATTTGGTGTTTGGTTTACGCTCTATAAATGACTTTTTCATTTGGATATAACCTGCCTTTTCCAATGCTTTTAAGTGGCTTGCCAAATTGCCATCTGTTAACTGCAATAAATCTTTAAGCGTATTAAAATCGAGGTAATTATTTACCATAAGTGCTGACATAATACCCAGCCTTACCCTGTTTTCAAATGCTTTATTAAGCTGATGGATTACATTTTTCACTTTTCGTATTTAAAGTACATCCAAAGTCCGTAGATAATATGTAAAACACCAAAACCTATAGCCCAAAACAACAAACCATACCCTATAAAATAGGCACTCATTAAGCCTAGAGCTATTTCAGCAATACCGAGATACCTTATATCATTAAAAGTGTATTTACTCGCATTGACTAATGCCAAACCATAAAACAATAGTGTAGAAGGAGCCACTAAACCAATAGCACCCTTACTAAACATAATAACGATAAAAATTCCTCCTGAGATTAATGGGATAAACAAATTTACAAAAAGAAGTTTCGCTGTATTGTCCCAAATTGGTAGTCCGTTTTTCTTAGCTTTCCTATAAGAAAGACCAATTGCTGACCCTAGTGCCAGGATTAATACCACAAATGCTATTGCCACCAATTTTATTACATTCGTTGAAATAACACCATCTCTTAATCGGCTGTAAATAAGCTCATCGGAAAAATAGAAAGTTTTATAAGCCATATATGCACCAATTAATGCATATAAACCAACTAATATTCCTGAGAGACCACTTAAAGAAACAAACCTAGAGGAACGCTCCATTATATTTCTAATCTCTGAAAGATCATCAATGTAGTTTTGTTGTTTTTCCATAACTCTGTTCTTCTTAAAAAAGTACTTTGTGTTTCAAAGTTATTATTTCTATACGAGGATACAAATTTTTTGTTTTAAAAAAGATGATTTTAATGACACTGTTGATTTACTACAAATTTGAAATTAAAAATTTAGAATCTTTTGATAGACTAAAAAATGACCTTAATTTTAATCAAATTCATCAACTACAATTTGTTGATGAATTTGTATAGATAACTTCGATATTTATTAAAGTTGAGCTAATTAATCTAAAATGACCCACATGAAACTTATTAACTCCATTCTTTTCCTTTTTTTATCGGTAGCAACTTTTGCACAATCTAACTTCGATATTTTCCAATACCGAAATGTTGGTCCTAACAGAGGTGGAAGGGCAACATCTGTTGCTGGAATAGCATCTGAACCAGGTACTTTTTATTTAGGCGCTACTGGTGGTGGTGTATGGAAATCTACAGATTATGGAGTTTCTTGGAAAAATGTATCAGATGGATACTTTGAAACGCCATCTATAGGGGATATTGCTATAGCACAGAATGATAAAAACATCGTTTATGTTGGTACTGGTTCAGATGGCCTAAGAAGTAATGTTATTGCTGGTAAAGGCGTATACAAATCTATAGATGCAGGCTCAACTTGGGAGCATATTGGTTTGCGAAATGTAGGACAAATTGGTGCTGTTGAATTACACCCAGATAATCATAATATTGCCTATGTAGCAGCAATTGGCAATGCATTTGCTCCTAATATTGAGCGTGGGGTTTATAAAACAGAAAATGGAGGTAAAACATGGACTAAATCATTATTTATTTCTGACAAAATCGGTGTTTCAGATATAGAGTTATTACCTAGTAACCCTGAAATAATATTTGCAGCAGCTTGGAAAGCTGAACGTAAACCTTGGACAATAGTGAGTGGTGGTAAACAAGAAGAAGGAGGAATATATAAATCAGTAGACGGTGGAAATACATGGGAGAAAATCACCAATGGATTACCATCGGGTTTAATAGGAAAAATTGATTTAGCCATATCTGAGGCTGATTCAAGAATAATATATGCTTTAGTAGAAGCACCAGGTAAAGAAGGGGGATTGTATAAGTCGATAGATCAAGGTAAGTCATTTAAACTTATCTCTAACTATAAAGGCATTAGAACAAGACCATTTTACTATACTAATATTGAGGCTGATCCAAAAAATCCAAATAGAGTATACGTCATGGCTACTGGCTATTTCAGATCGGACGATGGAGGGAAAAACTGGATAACTATGCGTCCACCTCATGGAGATAATCATGATATGTGGATTAACCCGGATAATCCTGATTTATTTATACAGGCGAATGATGGTGGGGCAAATGTAACCACTAATGGTGGTAAAACATGGTCTACCCAATTAAATCAACCTACTGCTGAAATTTATCAAGTTGAAGTTGATGATCAGCTCCCCTACTGGTTATATGGAGGGCAACAAGATAATTACAGCACTATTGCTGTTCCAAGTCAGGCTCCAGGATCAATTCAGTCACCAGCTACAGGTTGGATTATCAATACAGGTGGATGTGAAACTGGTCCTGCTGTTCCCAAACCTGGCAACCATAATATTGTATATGCAAACTGCAAAGGGAGATTTAGTGTGTTTGATAAAAGAACAGGGCTTGAGTTAAGTTATGATGTAGGTGCTGCCAATATGTATGGGCATAACCCTAAAGATTTGAAGTATCGGTTTCAACGAGTGTCTCCAATCCATGTATCGCCTCACAATCCAAATGTAGTGTATCACACCTCTCAATATGTCCATAAAACGATGGATGAGGGCAAAACCTGGGAAACAATTTCGCCTGACTTAACTGCTTTTGAAGAAGATAAACAAGTGATTTCTGGTAGTCCAATTACCAGAGATGTTACTGGAGAAGAATTTTATAGCACCATTTATGCCATCAGAGAATCTACTGCTAAAGAAGGGGTTATTTGGGTAGGAGCAAATGATGGACCAGTACACGTTACTAAAGATGGTGGACAAAATTGGCAAAATGTTACTCCCTCAAAGATGCCCACAGGAGGT